>NZ_JAATJA010000004.1 GCF_011927665.1 Desulfobaculum xiamenense | reverse complement strand
GTCAACCCGTTTTTTCACCTTTTTTCAAATTGCCGTTTCGGAGTGGCTGTTGCCTTTTCCGTGCGGCGGAGGGCGGTTCTAGGCAAAACAGCCCCCGCCGTCAACAGGTTTTGGCAACAAAATCGACATGTTTTCTTAACATTCCATATTTACAGAACTTTTTAAACGAAAAACACCGCCGCAAACGCGACGGCACGCCTGCTCCGGGCCACTTCACCCGCCTTCATAGCGTCAAGTCTCCCTCCCTACGCCACGACAACCCGGTTCCGCCCTTCCTTTTTAGCCTTGTACAAGGCCGCATCGGCCACGCGCAGCATCTCTTCGAGGCTCGCACTCTGCGGGCCGAATGTCGCTACCCCAATGCTCACCGTAAAACGGATCGTCCCTGCGACGGTCTCCACCGCCAGGGCATCCACTGCGGCGCGCACGCGCTCCGCCGCAACCACCGCCGCCTCGACATCCGTCTCCGGCAGCAGCGCGGCAAACTCCTCCCCGCCGATGCGTCCCACGATATCCACGTCGCGCAGCATGCGCACCGCCGTCTCGGCCAGTCGGCACAGCACGGCATCCCCGGCCTCGTGCCCGTAGGTGTCGTTCACGGCCTTAAAGTCGTCGGCATCAACCATGAGCACCGTGCATGGATGTCGATAGCGCCCCGCGCGGTCCAGTTCACGCTCGGCGAGGCTGATGAAATGAACCCGATTATGCAGCCCGGTCAGCCCGTCGCGGGTCGCCAGCGTTCGCAGGGACTCCTCAAGCTCCTTACGCCATGCCACATTGCGGATGATTCCGATGAAGGTCTCAAATTCTCCATCCCCATCCCTGTCGAACATGCGCCCCGTGGCTGACACCCACACATACTCGCCGCTCCGGCTGCGCAACCTGAAATCAGCCTTGAACACCTGCGAACGTCCATCGACATGAGCGAGCAGCGCATCCGAGACGCCCGCACGATCATTCTCATGTATGTATTCGAGGTCCACGGCAAGGGCAGGGCCCTCGCCATCCCCATAGCCCAGCGTCTGGTAGAGCATCTCGGGCAGGATGGAATGCCCAGTCGCGAAATTGTATTCCCACAACTCCACGTTGGACGCCCGCAGGGCCAGTTGAAAACGCTCCTCGCTGCGGCGCAGACGCTCTTCGGCCTCAAGGCGCGCCGTGATGTCACGGGCGTTGAGGACCACCAGTTGCCGCCCGCCCCCATCCGGCATGACGGACACATGCGCCTCGAAGGACCGGCTTGCGCCCTCGGGGTTGCTCATTCTCTGGACCACGCACTGGGTCCCGCCACCACCGAGGAGTCTATCCACCGCCTCGCGCAGCACAGGAACATCCGCATCGTGCAACAGCTCGTAAACCTGCTGCCCAACCAGATCGGGACCACCCCGTCCCAAAACGGCGCGGCACGATGGGCTGTGGTAGCGAATGCTTCCCGACGGCTCAAAGGCGATAATCAGGTCCGCACCATTTTCGATGAGCCCGCGATAATGCTCCTCGCGCTGCCGGAGTTGCCCAGTCCAGACGATGAAGATCAGCAGAGCGGCCGCCCCACTGCCGGACACGAGCGCCGCGACATGGGTCGATGCATCGAGCCCGTTTCCAAGCCGCGCGTCCGACACGCCTCCATCGACGAATCCTCGTGACAGTGCCGGACGCTCGGCAATGGCGCACACACTCACGGCCGCCGCAGCCCCAAGGGCCACCGCAGCAAGCAACGCGCATGCAACAGCGAACGATCGGCAGGACATGACACCCTCCGGAAAAGCAATGCAACGGACACAGCAATCTGTTTTCTTATCCTATACGCCATCATCACAATTATTCAACAAGTCCCATAGACCGCGAAACGCACTGCGTGCGAAGGACTTTCACCCATCACATCACGCAATGCAAATCGTCCAGAAATCAAAAGACCCGGCACCGCCGAAGCGGAACCGGGTCCTGATGACATGGAATACACTGCCAGCTAGCAGGCGGCAGAGGACAGACTGCGGGTGACGAACGCGCAGATGTCGTCGTAGAGCGTATCCGGATAATATGGCGTGAGCAGACGCGTGCGCACTCCACCGACAAGGTTGCACTGAACGGCGATGGCGGTCTGTTCGACGGGCAGATCACGGATGGAACCGTCGGCCACGCCCCGGGCCACGCAGGCCTTCAGGGTTTCAAGCACGTCGGTGAACTTGCTGGCCATCTCCTCACGGTCTTCGCGAGTCTTGACGTCGCTGTAGGGAGAGCAGCGGATGAGCACAAGGAAATGTTCGTCGGGATCGACGGAAAATTCGAAATACTTGCGGACGAAGCGCTGCACGGCCTCAAGGCCCGTCTCTGCCCCGTCGACTGACTCGCGCAACTGGAAGATGAGATTGTCGAGAACATCCATTCCGGCGGCGAGAAACAGCTTCTCCTTGTTGCCGTAGTGATGCGTCAGCAGCCCGAGGGCCACTCCGGCGCGTTCGGAAATCTTCTTGAATGTGGTCTCGGAATAGCCATGGACTCCGAAGAGTTCCTTGGCCGCCTCCAGCAAGAGTTCTTTCTTAGTCATGCGTCCTACCACAGTTTTCCGTTTTGCCCAGATTCCGGCCCAACCGCAGCCCCGCATGGCGTCGCCGCGACGCGATGCGTCGCATGATGCACCCCAGTTTGCAGGGCAACAACCTGTTAAACGTTATGCACCAAGCCGTCAACGCCCGCACCCAGCCAAGGCTCCCGCGCCGCGGACTTCCGGATAACAGAAAACCCCCTTGGCGGGGGTTCTGCAAGGAGGTGCCTTTAACGCGGGAAATTGCGCGCCCCTGCGGACCTACGGATGGCGCACCCAACACGCGCGGCCCGTTGCGTCGCGATATTCGCGCCGCAACGGGCCGCGCTGTGTGTGCACTCAACCAATGTCGCGAGTCTTCTGCCGGAACACCCGCATAGCCCTTGCGGACAGCAACGGATTATCGTTCAACCTCTGCCACGTGTCGCCTGCTCCACCGGGAGCCGTGTTCCGGCAAAATATTCAATGCGCTTGGGCGCTTGCTGTCATGATGACACCGATCATCGACCGGCTTGAGCATGGCTGTTTGAACAAACAACCAGCTTCTGTCACCTCACTACGTCCATCGTGGGCGGCTGTCAAGCGGCTCATCGCTGTGACGGGCCGTATCGTTCGTTGCCGCATGCGAGACGCAGGCTCCGCCAGCCAAGGGGCCGCTGGGCCCCTGGACCCCCGACATGCGATGGGCCGTCTGCCCTTGGCGGGCCGAGTGGCTTTGCGCGACGAAGCCCAAGTTGGGATTGTTAAGGGCCCCCGGCCCTTGACCGGGGCCGGGGCAGCGCCCCGGTCGCCGAAGGCCATGCCCCGCGCAGCGGCTCATCGCTGTGACGGGCCGTATCGTTCCTTGCCACATGCAAGCCGTAGGCTCCGCCGGCCAAGGGGCCGCTGGCCCCCTGGACCCCCGACATGCGATGGGCCGTCTGCCCTTGGCGGGCCGTGTGGCTTTGCGGGACGAAATCTCATGGAATGTCGCAAGGCAATCCCGCGAAAATACCCTGCCATCAGGCATTCCCGACCCAAGGGCTTCCTCCCCGGCAGGATATCGTGCTATCGTCCACCAAACAACGGAGACCCGCCATGCCCAACGATACGAATCACCCGGACCGCCGCCAAAACGACCGCCGCTCCGACGACCGGCGATCCCGCTTTCAGGACAGGCGCTCCATAACGGATGACCTGAGCGAATTCGACCGCAGATCAACCCCGGAGCGTCGTTCCGGCGACGACCGCCGCACGGGGGCAGAACGCCGCAAGCCATAGCCTGCCCTCCCCGTCGACAATCCTCCCGGCTCGCGCACGAAACGAACCTCGAAAAACGAAGCGCCCCGGACACCGACTGGCGTTCCGGGGCGCATGCATCCGCAGACGTGCTGACGGAAGCTAGAATTCGAGATGCTTGGGTGTGCGGGGGCAGGGGATGACATCGCGGATGTTGGTCACGCCGGTGACCATCATCAGCAGACGCTCGAAGCCCATGCCGAAGCCCGCATGCGGAACGGAGCCGAAGCGGCGCAGATCCATGTACCACCAGTAGTCATCGGGATTGAGACCGAGCTCGGCAATGCGGGAGTTCAGCACGTCGATGCGCTCCTCGCGCTGGCTGCCGCCGATGATCTCGCCCACGCGGGGCACGAGGATGTCCATGGCGGCGACGGTCTTCCCGTCTTCATTGAGACGCATGTAGAACGCCTTGATGTCCTTGGGGTAGTCGTACACGATGACCGGACGCTTAAAATGCTCCTCGGTAAGAAAGCGCTCGTGCTCGGTCTGGAGGTCGATGCCCCACGACACGGGGTACTCGAAGCGATCCTTGCCCTTCTTGGTCTTGGAATTGGCCAACAGGATATCCACAGCCTCGGTGTAGGACACGCGCGCGAAATCCTCGTTGAGGATGGTATCGAGCGTCGCGTCGAGTTCCTTATCCACCCACTGGGCGAAAAGCGCGAGGTCCTCGGCGCAATGCGTGCGCAGATGGCCGACAACGCTCTTCAAGAACGCCTCGCCGAGGTTCATGTCATCTGTGAGGTCGGCAAAGGCCATCTCCGGCTCGATCATCCAAAACTCGGCGGCATGGCGCGGAGTGTTGGAGTTCTCGGCGCGGAAGGTCGGGCCGAAGGTGTACACGTCGCCAAGGGAGGTGGCGAAAATTTCCGCCGCCAACTGGCCGGACACGGTCAGCGCAGCGCTCTTGCCAAAGAAATCGTTCTCGGGATTGCAGGCCTCTGGGCTGGCGGGGTCGAGGGTGGTCACGCGGAACATCTCGCCCGCGCCCTCGCAGTCCGAACCCGTGATGATGGGGGAATGCACGTAGGCGAAGCCGTTGTCGCGGAAGAACTTATGCACGGCGTAGGCCGCCTCGGAGCGGATGCGGAAGATGGCGCCGAACTTGTTGGTACGCGGCCGCAGGTGGGCGATGCTGCGCAGAAATTCGTCGGAGTGGCGCTTCTTCTGAAGCGGAAAGGTCTCGGGGTCAGCGTCGCCGAGAAGCGTCAGACTGGTGCCGTGGACTTCCCACTTCTGCCCGGCACCGGGAGACTCGACGAGGTTGCCCTCCACGGAGATGGACGCGCCGGTGGTCACTCTGGCGATGTCCTCCCAGCCCGCAATCCCCTCATCAACGATGACCTGCAGGTTCGACAGGCACGATCCGTCGTTGAGTTCGATGAAGGCGAAGCCCTTGTTCTCGCGCTTGGTGCGCACCCAGCCCTTGACCACAATGCTTTCCACAGGCGTCTCGGAGCCGAGCGCCTGCCGTACGCGAAGCCGTTTCATCTGCATCTCCTGCACGCTTTTCTCTCTATGATGCCATGTCCGGAGCTCCGCACACTTGACGGAATCCGGCATCTGGGCAAAGTAACCCGAGCCGCATCACAGTACGGACCCGGACATGTCTGCGCCGTCCTTGCCAACGGCTTCGCTGTATACGATTTTTGCGCGGACCGCCACACCGGGCACTGCCCCGGCGCGCGTCGCCGAAGAGATACTTTCCACCGAACAAGGGGTTTTCCACATGGGCTTTTTCTCCAAACTGAAATTCTGGCAGAAGCAGGACACGACGAAACCGCAGGACGCGCCGGAAGCCGTCGAGGCGACACTCGCCCCCGAGATGCCCGCCGAGGCCGAAGCGACAGCGGCACCCGAGCCGACGCCCGCAGCAGCACCCGAGCCGACGCCCGCAGCGGCACCCGCCGAAACTCCCGTCGAAGCCCCCGCAGCTCCCGCCGAAGTCCCCAATGCCGACGCCGAACCAGCCGCGCCCCAACGGGACGCAGCTCCCGAGGAAAACAAGCTCACCGCCGAGGAACCCTGGCAGCGCGAACTGACCCTGCGCCTGCGCGAGGCGGAACCGAAACTTTCCGAATGGCTCTCCGTCGTCCTCGATGGCGTCTCCACGCGCGGGGCGGAGCTCGACACCCGCCTGTCCTTCCTGTTCCGTGCCCTCGGCGCGCCCGAGTCCGAGGCCCGCGACTTCCGCGACCGCTTCAACTCGTGGCTGGACATGATGGAATACGAGGATGTCGCCGACTTCCGGTCGGAACTCCAGTATCGCCTTGCCCTCGCCCTTGAGCTGGAGGACGAGGAGGACGAGCGCAACCGCCTGTTCCTCAAGCTTTCCGAAGGCCTCGAAAAGACCAAGGAACGCATCTCGCGCCGCATCGAAGGCCTGCTGTCCGCCCACGAGACCATGGACGACGCCTTCTGGGACGAACTGGAAGAAATCCTCATCATGGCCGACGTGGGCTACGAGGCCACCGCGAAGCTCATCGCCAACCTGCGCGAACGCGTGCGCAAGGCGGGCGTCACCGAGACCTCCGCGTTCAAGGACCTCATGCGCGAGGAGCTGGAAGAGGTCTTCCGCACCGAGCGCCGCATCACCGCCGTGAACCCGCCCGAAGTCGTACTCATGATCGGCGTCAACGGCGCGGGCAAGACCACCACCATCGCCAAGCTCGCCCACCGCGCGCAGATGCAGGGCAAGAAGGTCCTCGTCGCCGCTGGCGACACCTTCCGTGCCGCAGCCATGGAGCAGCTTCAGGTCTGGGCCGAGCGCGTGGGCGCGGGCTTCTTCGGCAAGGGCGAGGGCGCGGACCCGGCCGCCGTGGCCTTCGAGGCCGTGGATATAGCCCTGCGCGACGGCTACGACATGGTCTTCGTGGACACAGCTGGTCGCCTGCACACCAAGGTGGACCTCATGGCCGAGTTGACCAAAATCCGCAACGTCCTCGGGAAAAAGCACCCCGGCGCGCCGCACCGCAGCGTGCTGGTGCTCGACGCCACCACCGGCCAGAACGCCCTGTCGCAGGTGAAGCTCTTCGCCGACGCGGCAGGCATCGACGAAATCATCCTCACCAAGCTCGACGGCACCGCCAAGGGCGGCGTGGTCGTGGCCATCGCCCTCCAGCACGGCATCCCGATCACCTACATCGGCCTCGGCGAAAAGATGGAAGACCTGCGCCCCTTCAACGGCAAAGACTTCGCCACCGCCCTGCTCTCCTAGCCGAACCGGAATCATCACGAACCAAAACGGCCCCGCTCGCGACGCGAACGGGGCCGTTTTTTTTGACGCCTCCGGCGGCCGGGCGCTGCCCGGACCCGGTCAAGGGGGTGACCCCCTTGACAATCCTCACTAGGGCTTCGTCATACAAAGCCGCACGACGCACCAAGAGCACCCACGCCCATCGCATATCGGGGGTCCAGGGGGCCAGCGGCCCCTTGGCCGGCGGAGCCTACGGCTTGCATGCTGCAATGAACGATACGGCAGGCCACAGCGCCGATCACGCCGCACCGCGAGACGCGACACAACGCGAAAGCGGCCCGGCGGGTACCCGCCGGGCCGCTCTACACATGCGGCATGAGCCTCTCGGCTAGACGTCCTTCATCTGTTCGATGAGCTTCTGGAGTTCGTCGGCGAGCATGGCCAGATCGGTCACAGCCTGCGCGGACTGGCGCATGGCCTCTGCGGTATCGCTAGCGATGCGGTTGACCTCGTCGGTGCTGCGGTTGATTTCCTCCGACGCGGCGGACTGCTCTTCGCTGGCCGTGGCAATGGCGCGAACCTGATCGGCCGTTTCCTCCACGATGCCAACGATGAGACGAAGGGAATCACCCGCCTTGCGTCCAAGCTCCGTGGTCGCGGTGACAGTTTCGGCGGTCTCGTGCATTCCCTTGATGTTGTTTCGTGTTCCGTCCTGAATGGCGGACACGGCGTCGCCGACCTCCTTGGTGGCGGCCATGGTCTTTTCGGCGAGCTTTCGCACCTCGTCGGCGACGACGGCGAAGCCGCGTCCCGCGTCACCGGCGCGGGCCGCCTCGATGGCCGCGTTGAGGGCCAGCAGGTTGGTCTGATCCGCGATGTCGGTGATGACGGTCATGACCTTGCCGATATCCTCGGCCTGCGTGCCAAGCACGTTGAGTCCGTCCACCATGCGCTCGGTCTCGGATTCGAGACGCAGGATGCTCTGGACCACCTGCTCGACGATCTTGCCGCCCTCTTCGGCGTTGCGGCGGGCTTCCTCGGCGTTTTCGGCCGTCTTACCCGCATTGCTCGCCACTTCGAGCACCGAGGCGTTCATCTGCTCCATGGCCGTGGCGGCCTCGGACGTACGTTCGCGCTGGATGTCCGAACCACGACTGGATTCCTCGACCTGCGCGGCCAGTTCCTCGGACGCAGAGGTGATGCGATGGACAATGCCCTCCAGTTGGTTCGCAGCGTGCAGCATGCCTTCGCGGCGCGCATTCTCGGCCATGGACCGGGCTTCCTCGGCCTCGCGCAGGGCGACCGAGGCCTTGGCGGTCTGCTCCTCGGCCTCGGCGGTCTTGTCCTCGGCAGTGCGGATGAGATCGGCAAGGTTCCCCACCATGCGCGCCAGCGCGCCATGCAGGGTGAGCAGTTCGCCGCCGAATCCGGATTCGTCGGGCATGGACTTGAAATCACCCGTGGAAATGGCTTCGGCCGCGTTGACCAGCACCCCGATAGGTCGGGAAATGGAACGGGCGATGAGCAGCACGATAATGATAATGACCGCCACGGCACCGGCGGACAGCCAGATGCTGAGCGTCATAAATCTATTCGCGTCGTAGTAAATCTTCTCCACCGGCAGCGCGATGCCGATAGCCCACGGCGTGGATGTTCCGGCAATGACGATGGGCTCGAACAGAAACAGATATTCCACACCATCCAGCGGCGAAACGACCTGTCCTTGCCACCGCTTGCCCGCACCCACGGCGGCCAGCAGTTCCTTGGCTGCTGCCTCAGGAAAGGCCTCGGAAATATTCTTGCTCACGACCTGTTCGAACTTGTGGGCGACACAATAGCCCTTGTGGGACACGACGGTTGCATATCCGGTTTCAAGCGGACGGATGCTGTCCACCATCACCTGAAACGCGCCAATGGTGAAGTCGATGCCCACGATGCCAATGAAATTCCCACCGTTGATCATGGGCACGCTGACTGTGGCCAGAATCTCATCGACGACGGTGGTGGTGTAGGGTTCGGTGAGCACCGGAGCGCGCGTGTCACGCGGTCCCTTGTACCACGCACGGGTATGGTCTGGATCGTACTGGATGAGGTCTTCGGCAGCCAACCCGCCATCCTTTCTGAAGAAATACGGGCCATAGCGGCCATTGGGACCGTACCACGGCTTCACACCCACGTAATCTGCATCGCGCCCATCCAGGGCATTGGGTTCGAACACGGCCTGAATGCCGAAGAACGTCTCATCGGACAGAGTCACCCGACGCTGGACCTCGTCCACCATGTCACGGCTGACATCTTCCTTGTGTTCGCTCATGGCGATGAAGGCCGCACCGGTAGACAGGCACGCATCGAGCGCCTTCTCGATGCTGTTCTTGACCTGGTTGCCATATCTGACCGCCATCTGCTGCGCCATGTTCTCTGCCGCGCGGGTCGACATATCCCTCGTACGCGAGACCACGATGAAGGAATAGACGACCAGAATGACGATCATGGCCGAGCAAATGCTCAGGCCAATCTTGTTCCCCAGTTTCATATTCTTGAGCATGCACGGCCTCCTGAGCGTTGCGTCTCCTCCCGGAGCTGGGAGTCCATACAACTGTACCTCAACTCGGCATTTATCCACAAGACACAAGGTTTTTCCGCGAGTGGGCACTCACAGCCAACTCCCCGCGAATTCACCGAAATTTACGAATCGCCTGCGGCGACCGATGTGTCATTGGGCGGCGTCGACGCCCTGCGGCAATATCTTGGGCAACGAAACCGTGAACGACACGGTGCCATTCTTACGCTCGAAGGAGAGATGCCCGCCAAGGTTCTTGAGATTGCGAAAGCTCACGGCAAGACTCACGGATGAGCCTTCACCGTCAAAGGGCAGGATCAGAAGCTCCTGCTCGCGCGTGAGGTCGGTGTCGGCTGGCGCGGTGACATCGAAGCCAACCACGACATGCCCGGCTATCTCGCGCGTGCTGAGCATGAGCCGCCCCTTCCCGGTGACGGAGGACAGGATGTGATTGAGGATGTTGTAAAACGTTTCGGTCAGCAGATCGGAATCGGACTTGATGGCGGGCAGGTCGCTGGCCAGACGATTCACGATGTCCAGATTCCCACGAGCCGACGACGAGGCAAGACGGTCGAGGCAGAAGGTCAAAAGCGCATTCACAGAACAGATGCGGCTCTTCACCGGCACCGGAGCGAGATAGGAACTGATGCGGTTCATGAGTTCCTCGATGCGTTTTGTCTCCGAGACGATGACCTCTATCTCAGCCATATCCGGATGCTTGCGCGCGAGCACACGGGCGAAGCCGCCAAGGGCCATGAGCGGATTGCGTATCTCGTGGGCGAGTTCGTGGGATATCGCGCCGAGGGTGTTGAGCTTTTCACGCTGGATGAGCACCTTGTCGAGGAACTGCCGCTCGGTGACGTCGGTGATGACGCCGTGGACGTGCGGCCCGGAATCGGCGCGCTCCTCGTCCATAGGCATGGACCGCGCACGCAGATACACGAGGTAGCCCTTGCGGTGCTCGAAACGGAACTCATGCAAAAATTCTTCGCCATCGAAGCCCCGCCGTAGCGCCTTTTCAAGCCCCTCCCGATCCTCCACCACCGTATGCTCAATGATCCATCCAGCTTCGGCCATGGCCTCCTCGGGCGGATATCCGAGAATGCCCTCACAGGTGTCGTTAATGAAATCCAGCCGCATCTGCGGCGTAAGCGAAAAAATGACGACCGGCAGATTCTGCACGAGGCGCTGGTAGCGTTCCTGCGCACGGCGCACGGCCTCGCGCAGATCCTTGCGCTCAAGGCAGTTGCGGATGGTCTGCTCAAGAATATCGAAGTTGACGATGGGCTTGGTGATGTAGTCCCACGCTCCGGCCTTGAAGGCGCTTATGGCGTCGCTGATGTCGGCCTTGGCCGAAACGATGATCACCGGCGTATCCGGCGACGCCGCATGGATGGACGCCAGCACCTCCAGCCCGTTCAGGCCGGGAAGCCCCATGTCGAGCAGCACGAGGTCCGGGCGTTCACGCTTGAAGGTCTCCACCCCGACGATGCCGTCCTCGGCCTCAAGCATGGAATAGCCGCTATCGCCCAGCCAATCCACAATGGATTCGCGCACCCGCAGTTCGTCCTCGATGCTCAGGATGCGTATGTCGCGCGAGTTGACCATCACATCGAACTCCCTTCGCCGTTGCCTATGGGCAGGACCATATAGAATTCGTTCATGCCGCCCCGACGGCGATAGCCCACGACGCCACCGTGCAGTTCCACAATCTGGCGCACAAAGAACAGCCCGTGTCCGCTTCCTTCGGCCTCCCCGGCGTTGGAACCGCGAAATCCCGGATCGAAAAGCTTCGGCACGTCGGCCGGATTCACCGCTGGCCCGGAAGACCCCACGGCCACACACAGCCCGTCTTCTCCGGTCGCCTCAAAAAAGTGAGGCAGCAGCTCCCAGCCAACCGAAATCTGCCGTCCCGCAGCGGCCTCGCCATCCCCCACTGCGGCGTACTTCGCGGCGTTGGAGAACAGGTTGGAAAAGACCTGAGCCATGAGGCCCACATCCACCTGCACCTCCAGCCGGTGGTCCGGCACGTCGCGCAGGCCGGGAACCACGGTTATGGCCCGGTCCTGAAAGCGGCTCTCGTGCTGGACGAGCTGCGGCTCGATGATGCGTAGCGGCAGGTGGCAGGGACGGCGCTCCAGAACATAGCGCCCTTTCTCGAAATGGCTCTGCCGGAGCAACGTTTCGAGATACAGGCTCGTCTGCTCGTAGTGGCGGGCTATCTCCAGATACTGTGCTTCGAGCTGGGCGTGCAGTTCGCGCAGATCGTCGCAGCTCTCGCCAAGGGGCCGCGTGAGCGCCTCGCCGCCCTCGTCGCACAGCGCGCCGAGGGTGTCGATGCTGCGCTTGAGCCGCCCAAAAAAGAGCTTGAAATACATGTTGGGAACGATGACATTATGCCCGATGTCCTTGACCAAATTCCGAATGAAGGCCAAATGCCGCCTGTTCGCGCCGTGGATCATGCGCAGATGCTGCTGGAAGCCGATGCGGTTGGCGAACTTTTCCCAGAACAGGCGGTCCCGATCGGTGAACGTGCCGCCGTGGCGAATCTCGATGTATCCGATCACGTCGTCGCGGGGGACGAAGGGCAACTGGTCGATGAAGCGATGGTTGCCACGAATGGGGCAGCAAAACCGCCCGTTAACATCCACGGGCTCGGAAGGCAGGGCGTCCCCGTCAAAGGGCGGCGACGCCGAAGGCGCGGTGCTGTGCACGCAGCGCAGGACGGATTCGGGGGATAGGAGATACAGTGACGCGTCGAGACCGAAGATGACCTTGGGAACGCTGACGCAGACCGCGTGAAAATCGCTTTCGCGCTCGAATTCCTGCACGAGATCGAAAAAGATGTTCAGGGCGCTGCTTTTGGAGGCCTCGAACTCGTAGCGGCTGTAGTCGCAGACCTTGCGCAGGATGCGGGTACGAATGCGGCGCACGATCTCCGAGCCGGACTCCCCGGCGTCAGCCCAGTCCTCCGGCGCCGGACATGCGCGATTGCGATCTTTGGACATGACGCTCCCATGGCAATGCTTCGGTTGTCATGCAAAACGGAACACGGTCCACTATCGCACATTGTCGCACATACCGACGAAAATTCAAGACCCTCCGAGCCACTCGCTACGTGTTCCGCTCGCCTTGGCGCACCCCGTGCAACAGGGCCAACCGGGTACGCCATACAAACGTGTTGACGACTGCATACCGAAATGCATAGGTTGCCCCTCGCAGACAACGCCAAACCCGCCGCGAGGCGGGGACGGAAAGCCACGGGCCTCCACAGGAGGCAGCCGGGTTGCCTTCGCGGAACGCACACGCCCAATGGGCAAAAGCGTCCCGCACCGCACGCCCACCCGAAACGGCCACCCGGCCGTTTTTTTCTTGCCCGCCGTCACGTCGCGTTGCTTCAGAAAAAATCTGCCCGATACCACGGGCATCGCGAAGGATTCATGAATATGCAGCGTATTGACGTGAACATCGTCAACCCGTTCCTTGCGAGCGTGATCGACGTCCTCGGGACCATGGCCAAGGTTCAGGCCCGGCCCGGAAAGCCCTTCATCAAGAAAGATAGCACCGCCAATGGAGACGTGACGGGACTCATTCCGCTTACCGGAGAGCGCCCCGGAACCGTCGCCGTGACCTTCGCCAGAAGGGCGGCGCTCGAAATCGCGGGAAGAATGCTGGGGGAAACGTTCGACGAGATATCGGAAGACGTGCGCGACGCGGTGGGCGAAATCACGAACATGATCTCCGGTCAGGCCAGACAGGGACTGGCCGCTCAGGGCAGTTCCTACCGCGCGGGCATCCCCACCGTGCTTTCCGGACCGGGACACCCCATCACGCATTGCGCGGACGGGCCCATCCTCGGGCTCAGCTTCGCCACCATGTTTGGCGACGTCACCGTCGAGGTCTGCTTCGGCGAGACAACGACGGACGCGAGACTGCGCGCCTGACGAACCGAGCTCCCGAATCAGGGAACGTCGGCCTCCTCCCACGACAGGGACTCCAGCCCCTCAAGGTGCAGCAGATCGCCCATGATCTGCGCACGCGGAATGTCATCCTTGGACAGCAGGCGCAGCCTGTAGGTCGCCAGCCCGTCCTTCACATCCTTATGGCAGTTCACGGTATGAATCTGCACGCCGTACATTTCGAGCACGTTGCGCAAATGCTTGAGCGTGGTCAGCGGGCAATGGCAAGTCACGGTGAGCAGCGAATAGAGATCCTGATGGATGGTACGCGTCAGCTTGTGCCCAAGGCCGGACAGCAAAACAAGACTGATCAGCGTGACCATCACCGAGGGCATGATGAACCCGGCACCCACGCACAGGCCGATGCCCGTGACCATCCACAGGCTGGCCGCCGTGGTCAGCCCACGCACGGTGCCCCGGCCCTTGATGATGGCACCAGCGCCAAGGAAGCCCATACTGGCGATGGCGTAGGACGCGATGCGCGAAGGGTCCAGCCGGACGACACTCATCTGGCTCAAATGCCGATACATGACCTCCATCTCCATGGAGAGCTGCATCATGAGGCATGCGCCAAGGGCGACGAGGATGTTCGTCCTAAAACCGGCGGCCTGACCGTGCGCCTCGCGCTCCCAGCCAATGGCCCCGCCAAGGGCGCCCGCCACGGCGATCTTCACCAGCGAATCGCCCCACGCGGGCAGATGAAGTATGATATCGTTCAGAATAACCATCGGACTCCACTCTCCGCCTCAACGCCACTGTCTTCGGCGCTGTTGATGTCGTTCCAGTAAGCCCATCACTATTCCAGGCACTTGCGCTTTGCAAGGGCCGCATATCCTTTTGCCCATTTTCGACGTGGCATTGCGTCGCACTTCCGACGAAGCGCCAGTGGCCATGCACTCCGTAAACGGATACGCGAGCGTCGACCAAGGCGACTTTTCCGTCGCTTCAGAGTCCGAGCCACACGGGAACACGCCGGCCGGAGCGCGACAATTCGGCGTCCAGTTCGGCCCAGCGCGGTTCGAACCGCGCGACCAAACGCCAGAAATTCTGCGAATGGTCCATGTGTCGGATGTGGCAAAGCTCGTGAACCAGCACATAGCGCGCCAGTTCCGGCGACAGGAAGAGGATGTTGAAATTGAGGCTTATGGTCCCGCGACCGGAGCAACTGCCCCAGCGGGTCTTCTGGCCGCGCACCTGCGCGCGCTCGAAGGGCAAGTCCAATTCGGCGGACAATTCGCGCAGCCAAGGAACCAGCACCGCGCGGGCCTGGTCCTGAAGCCATGCCCGCACGAGACGCGGACCGTCTTCCCCACTCCCGTTGACCAAAAGCAGGCGACGGGGCCCGGCCTGCGTCAGCCGGGCCGACGTGCCGGGGCGCGCCAGCGTCTCAAGGGACCAGCGCTCCCCGCACGCGGCGAGATCGAGGGATTGCGGAATCATCGGAGCTTCGCCGGGGACGATGCCCCGGCGTTCGAGACTCCGAAAGACCCGCTCGATCCACTCGGCCCGACCCTCGATGATAGCAGGAATGCGCGAATGGTCGAAGCCTTCCGGCACCACGATTTCAAGCCCGCGACGAGCCGTCACCCGCAAGGTGACCCGCCGTGCGCGACGGCTTTCGCGCACGCTATGGGCCGGTGGCCAGCCACCCGCGGGCGACGCGTCACTCATCGCCCACCGCTAGCGGCCGCAGCACTTCTTGTACTTACGCCCACTGCCGCAGGGGCAGGGATCGTTGCGGCCGATCTTCGGCTCCTCGCGGCGCACGGTGGGATTGCCGCGCACGCGGCCATCGGCATATACCCACAGGCCGTTCTCGCGGTGGAACTGGCTCAGTTCGGAATGCTGCTGACGCACACCCTTCTGCTCGAAGGTGGCGGTGAAATCGACCTCGCCGGTCTCGTCATTCTCGCCACCGCCCATCACGCCATGCACTTCGAGGCCCAGCCATGTGCTGGTCTCGGCCCACTGCTTCACAGCTTCGGGATCGTGCAGATGCCTCTTCTTCTCGGAAAGGGTGTCATGCAGATAATCCAACGCGCCGACGCTAAACGCGGTGTAGCGGGCACGCATGAGCGCCTCGGCCGTGGGCGCGGGTGTCGCTCCGGTGATGTGGGGTTCGCAGCACTCGGCGTAAGCGCGGCCCGAACCGCAGGGACAATTCTCAATGCTCATGTATCGTTTCCTTGCTCTGGGGAAGCCCCGGCTCCGGCATGGCAGCGCACGACCTCGGCGGCCAGCGTCTCCATGCCCGCCTTGTCTATGGGCTGTTTGTCTGTAAGAAAAACGACGATGAACGTTCCACCGTCGCTGGTCAAGGTCACCTTGGTCTCGGACGTGTACTCGGCCACGGCCCGCTCCAGCCGCTCCACGAGATGCACGAGTCCGGCGACGTTCGTCTCGTCGGACACCTCAAGCCGGAAAAAGGCCAGCTTCGCGTCCAGCGGATACCGCTTCACGCGGATCTCGGCTGCGCAAGGCATGATCAGGCGAGCGGTTCGAGGGACACGGGCTCATGGGAATGATGACAACCATGGCCATCTTCGTCATGATGGGCGCAGATTTCCGCGTTGTCCTCGACCTCTCCGGCCAGCCAGCGCAACAGAATGTCGTCGATGCCGCCGTCGCAACCACGGATGACCTGCACGCCCACACCGGCAAGCCGGTCCACGGCACCCTGGCCCATGTTGCCCGCGAGCATCACGCTCACGCCGTCCGCTGCCAGAAGCTCGGCCACATTGGACTTGCAGCCGCAGCCCTCGGGGGCGTCCATGCGCACCCGCGCGACTTCGCAGCGTGTTGCATCGTCGATGGTGACGACGGTGAAATATTCGCAATGACCGAAATGGCTGTCCACGACGGCTCCGCCGTTGACCGTTTTGGTGGGGAACGCGATCTTCATGTTCTCTCTCCTGAATTTCCCGAATTCGTGCGGGCAGCCCGCACGACGAACAAGGTAGATATGGCGTGCCCAAAGTCAACAACAATTGCGAGCTTCCCGATAGGGAACTGAACTTCGAGACCTCCCGCTCCGGCGGCCCCGGCGGCCAACATGTCAACAAGGTCGAGACGCGCGTCACCGTCGTCTTCGACGTGGCTGGCTCGCCAAGCCTCACCGACGCACAGAAGGCCCGCATCATGACCGCGCTGGCCTCACGCATCGACACCCGCGGCGTGTTGCGCGTCAGCGCGGACGACAGCCGCAGCCAATCGACCAACAAGGCGCTGGCCGTGGAGCGCCTTGTGGAACTCCTGCGGCAGGCGCTCATCGTGCACAAGAAGCGCCGCCCCACGCGCCCCACCCTCGCCTCGACCAAGCGCCGCGTTTCCGAAAAGAAACGTCGCGGCGACACCAAACGCCTGCGCGGCAAGGTCAGCGGCGACGACTAGAACCCCTGCCCGACGGCCACATCCCGACAACACCGCACGCCCGACCCGGCGCATCCCGCGCCGCGCCACACACTCCCAACCGGGATCTTTCCGGGATGCGACCCAGACCGCATAAAAAAGGCCCCGCGACGAATCGCGGGGCCTTCTGCCATTTTATGGATATGTCCGGTGTGGTGTCTTACCTAGCAGAACTGACGCAGGAAGCGCGTATCGTTCTCGAAGAACATGCGCAGGTCGCCAATGCCGTACTTGAGCATGGCGACTCGCTCGATGCCGAGTCCGAAAGCGAAACCGGTGTAGACTTCGGGGTCGTATCCCACGGCCTTGAAGACCTGCGGATCGACCATGCCGCACCCGAGGATCTCAACCCAGCCGGTCTGCTTGCAGACACGGCAGGGCTCGCCGTTCACCTCGCCCTTTCCACCGCACATCACGCAGCTGATATCAACCTCTGCGCTGGGCTCGGTGAAGGGGAAGAAGCTCGGGCGGAAGCGGACCCGGGTATCGGTTCCGAACACCTGGCGCACGAACGACGTCAGCGTGCCGCGAAGATCGGCCATGCTCACGTTGTGATCCACCAGAAGTCCTTCGATCTGATGGAACATGGGCGTGTGCGTAAGGTCGGAATCGCGGCGGTAGACCTTGCCCGGAGCAATGACCGCGACAGGCGGCTTGCGACCGAGCATGGTTCTGACCTGCAGCGGCGAGGTATGCGTGCGCAGCAGCACCTGATCCGTGATGTACAGGGTATCCTGCATATCGCGGGCGGGGTGCTCGGGCGGCAGGTTCAGAGCCTCGAAGTTGTAGAAGTCGGTTTCGACTTCGGGACCGGTGACCACCTCGAATCCCAGGCTGCCGAACACGGAGCAAATTTCCTCCATGACCAGCGTGATGGGATGCAGGGACCCTACTTCGGGCGTACGCCCCGGCATGGAGGGATCGAACAGCGACAGGGCCGCGTCTTCCTTCTCCTGTGCCAGTGAGGCCTCGCGGGCGGCGAAGAGTTCGGTCAGCTCGTTCTTGACGAGATTGCCGACCTTGCCAACCTCGGGGCGGTCTTCCTCGGACAGGTCGCGCAGGCCTGAAAGCAGGGTGGCCAACTGGCCCTTGCGGCCGAGGAACTTCACACGAAGTTCCTCCAGAGCATCAACGGAACCGGCCTGTCCCAGCTCCTCGCGGAAGGCGGGGACGATGGCACCCAGTTCGTCTATGAGCTTCTTTCCTGCGTCAGACATGGCTAGTCGAGCTTGCTTTTGGCGATCTCGGCGACCTTTGCGAAGGCAGCCTTCTCACGGACGGCCATATCGGCCAGCACCTTGCGGTTCAGCTCGACGCCGGCCAGCTTCAGGCCGTGCATGAACTTGCTGTAGGACATGCCGTGCTCGCGCGCGGCAGCGTTGATACGCATGATCCACAGCTTGCGGAACTCGCGCTTGCGGACCTTACGGTCACGGAAGGCGTAGACGAGCGCGCGCTCAACGGTCTCGCGGGCTGTGGTGTACAGCAGGCTGCGGGCACCACGGTAGCCCTTCGCCATCTTCAAATATTTCTTGTGACGCCTTTTGGCGGTGACGCCTCTCTTAACTCTCATCGTTCGTTTCCTCCTTTACCCCGCCCCCAAGGTTGCCCCGGTTTGGCAGGGAGAACGACATTCTATGGATGGTTGGGAACTCGCGTCTGCTTACTTGCAGAGCGCGGGGATCATGCGCTTCACTGCGCGCTCGTTGGTCTTGTCGACCAGAGCGCCCTGACCGAGGCGGCGCTTACGATTGGCGCTCTTCTTGGTCAGGATGTGGCGCAGGCCCTGCTTGCGACGACGGATCTTGCCGGAGCCGGTCGCACGAAAGCGCTTGGCGGCGCTGCGGTTCGTCTTGATCTTGGGCATTGCTGTCTCCTTGCTGTGGAATGCGCAAACAGCGGCCCCCCATGGCAAGGGGGCCGCCGACGCTGTTTCCGTTCCGGACATATCGCTTGACCGCAACTGGTGCGGCCATGGCGTCTTGCTCGCGGAGGATTACTGCTTCTTGGCAACCGGTGCAAGCAAAAGGCTCATGGTTCTGCCCTCGGCCCGGGCCTGCTGCTCGACTTTGGCAATGTCGGCAACGGCTTCGACCACTCGGTCCAGAACAATCATGCCACGATCCTTGTGCACGATCTCGCGCCCACGGAAGAAAATGGTCACCTTGCAGCGGTCACCATCCTCCAGAAAGCGGCGAACATGCTTGAGCTTGGTGTTGAAATCGTGATCGTCCGTCTTGGGGCGCATCTTGATTTCCTTGATCTGGACAACGGCCTGCTTCTTACGGGCAGCCTGAAGTTTCTTCTGCTGCTCGTACTTGTACTTGCCGAAGTCCATGATCTTGCAGACCGGGGGTTTGGCGTTGGGCGCCACTTCCACCAGATCCAGCCCAAGCTCGTGGGCCATCCGCAGGGCCTCGTCAGTAGAAACGACGCCGACCTGCTCTCCTTCCGCTCCGATCACAAGCACTTCGCGTGCGCGAATCTGCCTATTACACCGGGCACGAATAGCTGCTGAAGCTATAGCTCATTCCTCCGCGTTTGAACGGTTCCCGGCAATCTTCGAGAACCATGTTTACAGTCTCCTCCAGGGTCTTCAGCCCCAGATTCTCGCCCCTCAGGCGCACGTTGACGCCTTGGGCCTCGACCTCCTTGTCTCCCACGACAAGCAGGTACGGAACTTTCTCAAGCTGCGCTTCGCGCACCTTGTAGCCGAGCTTCTCGTTGCGCAGGTCGGCTTCGACCCGAATGCCATGCTCCCGCAGGAACAGGCGCGCCTTCTCGGCAAATTCGTGCTGGGCATCGGTAACGGTCAGGATTCGGGCCTGTACGGGTGCCAGCCACGTGGGGAACGCACCGGCGAAGTGCTCGGTGAGCACGCCGATGAAACGCTCCACGGAACCCATGATGGCTCTGTGGACCATCACCGGGCGGTGACGCTCACCATCTTCGCCGATGTAAACCATGTCAAAACGTTCTGGCAAGGTGAAATCGACCTGGATGGTGGAGCACTGCCACTCGCGACCGAGGCAATCATGCAGTTTCACGTCGATTTTCGGGCCGTAGAACGCACCATCGCCTTCGTTGACCTCATAGGGCAGACCCATGCTTTCCATGGCATCCACCAGAGCGACGGTCGCGCGCTCCCAGTCCTCGTCGGAGCCGATGGACTTCTCAGGACGGGTGGACAGCTCCATGGTGTACTCGAAGCCGAACAGGCCCATGAGGTCCTGAATCCAGCGCATGACGCCCTTGATCTCGTCCTGGAGCTGGTCCGGACGGCAGATGATGTGAGCATCGTCCTGCGTGAACTGGCGGACGCGAAGCAGGCCGTGCAGCACGCCCGACTTCTCGTGGCGGTGCACCACGCCGAACTCGAAATAGCGCTTGGGCAGATCGCGATAACTGCGCAGATGCGAATTGTAGATAAGCATGTGCGCTACGCAGTTCATGGGCTTCACGCCATAGGGCTGCTCGTCGATCTCCGTGAAGTACATGTTCTCGCGGTAGTTGTCGTAGTGGCCGGAGGCCTCCCACAGCTCGCGCTTGAGAATCTGCGGGGTACGCACGATGTCGTAGTCTCGCCGCAGCATCTCGCGGTTCACGAAGTCTTCGAGGATGGTGCGCAGCAGGGCACCCTTGGGATGCCAGTAGGCCATGCCCGCGCCGCCGCGCTCCTGGAAGCTGAACAGGTCCAGCTGGGGGCCGAGCTTGCGATGGTCACGCTTCTTGGCCTCCTCGATGCGGTCGAGGTGCTCCTTGAGCTCCTTGGCAGTGGCGAACGCCGTGCCGTAGATGCGCTGGAGCATCTTGTTCTTCTCGTCGCCGCGCCAGTAGGCGCCAGCCACGCTGGTCAGCTTGAAGGCCTTGAGGAATCCGGTGGACGGAACGTGGGGACCGCGGCACAGGTCGACAAAGCCGCCCTGCGTGTACACGGAGAACTCGTCTCCGCCCAGATCGTCCATGATTTCGCCCTTGTAGGTCTCGCCCATGGAATCAAAGAGCGCACGGGCCTCGGCCTTGCTCATCTCCTTGCGGACGAAGGGAGCGTCGGCGGCGACGATCTTTTCGATCTCGGCCTCGATGGCCGTAAGATCCTCGGGGGTGAAGGGACGTTCGAAATCGAAATCGTAGTAGAAGCCATTCTCGATGGCCGGGCCAATGGTGACCTTGGCGGAAGGAAAGAGACGCTTCACGGCCTCGGCCATGATGTGCGCCGCGCTGTGCCTGATGACGGCGAGTCCCTCGGGGGTGTCGTCATAAACGGGAGTGAGCTCGGTGCAAGTCTCGCTAATAGTTCGGCTCAGATCCAGAAGAGTTTCGCCGCATCTGCATGCCACAACCTTCTTGAACTTCTTGCCGGAAAGCGCCTTCTTGAGGATCTCGCCGCAAGCCATACCTGCCTGTGCGTCCACAGCCATGTCGGCAACCGCAACCTGCACGTCGTTACTCCTTTGTTTCGGGGTTCCCGCCTACAATGCGAACCACCCCATGTGCATAGACCTTTAATAAAAAAGGGAGGCCATAGGCCTCCCTGTAGATTCGAAGTGGTAGGCCCGAGCAGATTTGAACTGCTGACCCCTTGCGCGTCAAGCAAGTGCTCTCCCCCTGAGCTACGGGCCTACTTCGTCGCGGACGCCGATGACGTCGTCGCGAAAACGGTGTCTACAGATTTCACCCCTCACCGTCAAGCGGTTTCTAAAATTTCGTTCACATTTTTTTCGCGGACAGCGGGAATATCCGGGCTTTTCAATCTCAACATACCGAATTCAATGACTTTACCTGTTCAAGCCTTCGCAAGACACTTCTTGAGGTAGCCATCACGT
Source organism: Desulfobaculum xiamenense (assembly GCF_011927665.1). NCBI lineage: Bacteria > Pseudomonadati > Thermodesulfobacteriota > Desulfovibrionia > Desulfovibrionales > Desulfovibrionaceae > Desulfobaculum > Desulfobaculum xiamenense. The sequence continues at coordinate 219,105 of NZ_JAATJA010000004.1, read as the reverse complement.
CACCGCCCTCCCCATCGAATCCGTCATTGAAATGCCCGGCATCCGCCAGTATTCACCCTTGCGCCGCGCATCCCTCGTCCGACACGTCACACCCCATCCCGTCTTGACTCTCGGACGCACGATGGCACACTAACGATAGACAATTCTGAGGACCAGCCATGCAGCAGCCCATCACATTCTCCATCATCACCCCAAGCGGCGGACGCCGTCCGCAGGCGCTGCGCCTCGCCATGGGCAGCGTGGCCGAAGCCCTCACCCGGCTACGCGAAGCGATCGGCCCGTCCATTCATATCGAAATGCTCGTCGGCTTCGACGGCATGCGCGGCCCGCGCCTCGGGCCCGACGGCGGCCCGCCCCCGGACTTCGTGCGCTTCTTCGACCTGCCTCGCGACGGCGACTACGGCAACGCCGTGCGCAATACGCTGCTTCGGGCCGCGCGCGGGGGCCACGTCCTGTTTCTCGACGACGACAACGCCCTGACGCCGGAAGCGCTCTGCATCTACCACGCCCACCTCGACCACGAGATGATCGTCGCGCGCATCGACACCTCCCGCGCCTTCGCGGATGTCCCGCTGCTGCCGCGTGTGGGCGACGACCGCGAGCTCGTGCGCCCCACGAACATCGACCCGCTGTGCGTGTGCGTATCGCGCGAGTTGGCGGTGGTGCGTTGCGGCGGCTGGACCAGCAGGGGCGGCTACGAGGCTGACTACACGAACATTTTCCACTATTGGCGCAGGGCGAAATCCCGCCGCGTCCTCGACGCCGTGGTTGGCGTGTACGACGCGGGGCGCGGGCTGGACACGGAAGGCGTCAACTGGCGGCAGGCGGCTTCGCCCGACTAGAGATGACACTCGTCGGGTTCGAGAATGGGCAGAAGCACCGTGAAGCGCGCTCCTTGCCCTGGCCGCGTCTCAACCTGAAACTGTCCGCCGTGATTGCGCACAATGATAAAATAGGCGACCGACAGCCCCATCCCGGTCCCCTCTCCGGGCGGCTTGGTCGTGTAGAACGGCTCGAAAACGCGCCGCTGCACCTCCGGGGGCATGCCCGGACCGTTGTCCTCAACCTCCAGAAAGCCCCATTCGCCGCGCCGTCCCGTACGCAGGACGATGCGCGGATTCGCGGTCCCCGCGTCCGTCATGGCCTGTGCCGCGTTCTTGAGCAGGCCGAACACCACCTGTTCGAGTTCCGAACGATGGCAACACACGGGCGGCGGAGGGTCGGCGAACTCCCTGACGATCTCAATGGCCAGAAAGTCGTAGCCGCGCCGCAAGCTGTAATCGCCCGAAGCCAATTCCACAGCTCCCGCAACCACGGCATTGAGATCACACGGCACGGGGGACGAATCGCTACGCCGGGCGAAATCGAGCATATTGGACACGATGCGCGCGGCACGCAGGGCCGATTCGCGAATGCCGTCGAGCATGCGCAGCACGCCGCGCTCTTCGAGATACCCCCGCACGCTCTCCACCGGGACACCCAGCCGCTCGGCGACCTCGGCATTGGTGCCCATGAGCGGATCGAGCCGCCGCATGATATTCTGGGCACCCTGCACAATGCCACTCAAGGGGTTGTTGATCTCGTGGGCCATGCCCGATGCCAGCCCGCCCACGGAAATCATCTTTTCGGTCTGCGCCATCATGGACTCCAGCCGCACCTGCTCCGTCACATCGTCCACGCGCAGGACGGCCCCGCCCTCACCACCGGCCAGCGGGAAGCTCTCAGCCACCAGATGGCGCGGTGCCACGCCTCCCGAGGATTCCAGCCGCACGGACGGCGGACGACGCCCCGACAGGGCCAAGGCGAGTTGCTCGCGGCATGGTTCCAGCACCGCGAAGGCCTCGAACACATCCGCCCCGAGCGCCTCCTCGTCCCGCTCGGCCATGGCGAGGGCCACCGTGTTGACGGCAACCACTCGCCCATCCGCGTCGATGGCGATGACAGCGCAGGCCATGGAATCCATGACACTGCGCAGGCGCGCCCCAAGAATCCACGCCTGTCGCTCACTCGTCCTGAGGGCCGCGAAGTTTCGCCGTATCATGCCATAGAGCAAAAGCGCCGTGACCAGCACGAACAGCCAGCCCTTCCACGTCTGGATGACCAGCGCGATCCGAGGATCAGGCACCAGCATTTCCAGCGCCCAGTCCGAGAACAATATCCATGCGAAGCCGAACACGGCGTACACCAGCACCGTGACCAGCGCTCGGTCCACCCGTATGCGCTTCACCGGCATGCGACCTCCCCGCGTCTTCGCCATTTTCATACACATACCATGCGGCATTGATCCGAACAGATCAAGGCCGCACCAACTCCCGCCCCGCACGGTTTTTTGCGGGGGCCTCTGGACAACGTACGCCCAAGGCATTAGGTCTACGTGAAATCAGTCACAAATCCTCACACACAAGGAGTTCCGATATGGAAGACGAAATCCGCACAGACCGGAAGTGCCCGCACTGCGGACAGCTGCTTGAGCCGTGGATGGGGCCGCCGGAAACGGGCTGGGGCATCCTGCTCGTCTGCAACAACAACCAGTGCCCGCTCTTTCTCGACTCCAACAATACCGTGGCCGAATTCAATCCCGAGTCAAAGCTCGGATTCCGCTACGCCGAGGACCCGGCGAACAACTACACGTCATTCAATCTCGCCACCTATTGCGGATCATCCTACATGGATATGTGCAAAAAGTAGCCCCGATCTTGTCTTCACCAAAAAGCCCCGCCTGCCGGGGCTTTTTTTTTGCCTCCGCCTGTACTATGTTTCGCGCGATGCGCCACCGCGACTCCACCCTCCGCCAGATTCTTCTCGGCAGGGGCTTCAGACGGCGCATTGCATACGCAGCAATCATCGCCATCCTCTGCGCTGGTCTGGCCTGCGCCCTCGTCTACGCAAACATCCTCGCAACCCGTAGCCAGCGGGCGGCCTACACCACCCAGCTCAGCCAGCAGGCGGCCACCATCCGCGAAACCATCGCCTCGCGCCTCGGCACCATCGCCACGGCCACACAGGTCTTCGCGAGCGACCTACTCCCCCGATTCGAGAAGGGACGCATGCCGGAGACCGGAGCCCGCGCCAATCTCGCCCGACTGTCCATGATCTTTCCGGCCATTCGGGCCGTTTCCTATACGCGGCTGCACGACGGCGCGCTGCTCCTGCATGCGGCCGAAGGCTTCGACACACCCGCCCTGCGAAGCCTCGTGGGCGCGGAGGCAGCCCACCTCCCGGCCGACACACGGCTCTCCCCGGGCACACGCCTTGGGGACACGATGGTCATGGCGCTGACCGTTCCGGTCCGCGCGGACAGTGAACTGACCGGCATCCTGTGCTGCGTCATCGACTGCTCGCGCCTGGCCTTCGAGACCTCACCACTCAACGACCCCAAGCAGCACCGGTTCTGCACCGTCATCGACGGGCAGGGAACCATCATCGACTGCTTCATCGACGCCCTGTGCGGCACGAATCTCATGGAACCCACCAGCGCCATGCCGCCGCACATCCGCGAACTGACCCGACGCGTCGTAAAAATCCCGAACGGCAGCGACGTCTTCGATCTGCCGAAAGGTGTCTCGCACCACTCACCGGCCCGGCTGCTGGCGTGGGACTCCCTCGCCCTTGGCGGGCAGCGCATCGTCGTCGCCTGCACTGCTCCCGAAAGCATCGCCGCCATTCCGCTCACGCGCCAGCGCGTCCTCTACGCGGGCATCGGCGCCATGCTACTGACCGCGCTGGCCATTCTGGTCATCATCGGAACCGCGCGCAGGACGCGCCACTTCAGACGCGCCGCCTACCGCCGCATGCTCGAAGTCATCGACGTGGTCCCAGACCCCACCTTCGCGGTGGATACGCGAGGCACGGTCATCGCATGGAACCCGGCCATGGCCGCGCTGACCGGCATCCCGAGCGAAGAGATACTGGGCAGGGGCGAAGGGGAACACGCGCGCCTCTTCCACGGCGAGCGACGCCCCATGCTCGTGGACCTCATCGGCCACGGCCCGCGCGAGGTGGAGCGCCTCTACGACACGGTGGAACGCGTGGGCGACGTGGTGCAGGTGGAGACGTTCGTCCCAAGCCTGCGCAACGGACGCGGCGCACATGTTGCCGGAACAGCCTCCCTGCTGCGCGACGACGATGGCGCGGTCATCGGTGCCATCGAAACCGTCCGCGACGTCACACGCCTCAAGCGTGCGGAACGGCGACTGCGCGCCAGCGAAGAACGCTACGCGCTGGCAGTCGCTGGCGCCAACGACTGCATCTGGGATCTGAACCTGCGCACGGACAGCCTCTACGTCTCCACGCGCTGGGCCGACATCCTCGGCATCCCCCCCTCACAGGCCCCTACGGGCCTGGACGACTGGCACGCACGCCTGCATCCGGCGGACAGCCCCGCCGTGACCGAGGCGTTCGAATCAGTCATCCGTGGGGAAATGACGCATTTCGACATCGAATACCGCATGCGCCATCAGGACGGCAGCTACCGCTGGGTGCTCACCCGCGGTGCAGGGCTAAAGGACATCGACGGCACGGTCTGCCGGATAACCGGCGCGCTGACCGACATCACCGAACGCAAGCACGAGGAGGCCATCTCCTCCATCCTGCTCGCCATTTCCGGCGCGGTGCATGCCTCGCGCGACCTGAACGAACTCTATGCCACGGTGCACTCCATCCTGCTGCGACACATCGACGCCACAAATTTCTACATCGCCACCGTCGATCGCCACCGCGCATGCCTGGACTTTCCCTATTTTCGCGACGAGCGCGAAGGCACCAGCGCCGAGAGCATCCCTCTCGACGAAGCGGATTCCCCCGGTCTGACCATGGAGATCATCCGCAATGGCTGCCCGCGTTTCCTCGACCGCGCAGGCATCGACGCCATCGGCGGCATCGGCCCGCAGGCCCAGCAATGGCTCGGCACGCCGCTCGTCATCGCAGACACCGTCATGGGAGCCATGGCCGTCCAGCACTACGCGGACCCACACCACTACACCCGGCGCGACCTCGATCTGCTCGTCTCGGTCTCGGCACAGGTGGCCATGGCCATTGAGCGCAAGATGAACGAGGAGGAGCTGTCCCATCAGGCGCGCCACGACGCCCTCACCGGGCTGGCCAACCGCGCGCTGTTCACCGAACGGCTGGAGCAGGCCATCGCGCGCGCCCGCCGCAGGGAGAACTACCGCTTCGCCGTGCTCATGCTGGACCTCGATGACTTCAAGCTCGTCAACGACTGCCACGGCCACCAGACCGGAGACGCGCTGCTTCTGCACCTCGCAGGCACGCTCCCCCGCATGCTGCGCGCCACGGACACCATGGCCCGCCTCGGCGGCGACGAATTCGCCGTGCTCATCGAGGAGTTCAACCAACCCCGCGAGGTGGTGCGCATCATCAGACGCTTGCAGGAAGCCACAGGCGAACCCGTGGCGCTCTCCGGCGAGGAGGTCCTGCCCTCCACCAGCATCGGCGTGGTGATCAACGGCAGGGACTACGCGGACACGCAATCTATCATGCGCGACGCCGACATTGCCATGTATCAGGCCAAGCAGCGCGGCAAGGGCCGCTTCCGCGTCTTCAGCAGCTCCATGCGCGCACAGGCGACGCAGCAGCTTGATCTGCGAAACAGCCTGAGCCGGGCCGTGCGCAACGGCGAATTCACCCTCGTCTATCAGCCCATATTCCGCGCGTGGGATCAGGCCCTCGTCGGCTTCGAGGCGCTCCTGCGCTGGCGGCATCCGCTACGCGGCTTCGTCAGCCCGGCAGAATTCATTCCCGTGGCAGAGGAAACGGCCCTCATCCTCCCCATCGGGCGCTTTGCGCTGGAAGAGGCCTGCGCGGCCATGGCCCGCTGGCGCGCGGCACATCCCTGCTGCCGCGACCTGACCATGGGCGTGAACCTGTCGGCCAGACAGACGGTACAGACCAATCTGACGAACATCGTCCGGCGCACCCTCGGCAAAACCGCGCTGCCGCCGTCCTGCCTGAAGCTCGAAATCACGGAAACCGCAGTCATGGAGGCTCCCACGGTCTCACAGGCCAACCTGCGCAAACTGCGCGGACTCGGCGTGAGTCTGGCCATCGACGACTTCGGCATCGGCCACTCGTCGCTGGCCTACATCTCGAACCTGCCCGTACAGACAGTGAAGATCGACCACACCTTCACCTCGCGCCTCGGGCGGGACGTCGAGACCCGCGAGGTCATCCGCGCCATCATCACGCTGGCCCACTCGGTGGGCCTGAACGTGGTGGCCGAAGGCGTGGAGGACGAAAGCCAGCTTGCCATGCTCAGGGGCCTCGGCTGCGAATACATCCAGGGCTTCCTCCTCGGCCGCCCCATGCCCGAGGACGACATCACCGCCCTGCTGCGTTCGCTGGACGACGCAATCGCGCACGACGCCTGAACGCACCGATTCCAGAAATTCGTCTTCCACCGGGCACATCGGCGCGCAACCCACCATCGCCTCGTTGCATCCTCCAAGGAAAACAGGACCATCCATATTGTTTTCCCCGTACATTTTCCGTACGGTACTCGCCACCAATGCAACACTTGCGACATCACGGCACGATGGCGTCCCGCTGGCCAATGCATCCCGCCCTCGCGGCGGTGGGAGTGCTTGTCGTCGTCCTTGTTTTCACCATCGCCACATCATTCATCGAACGCTGCGCATTCAACAGACACGAAAAGTCCTTCAACAGCCAGCAACGCACCCAGACCACGCTTGCCCGCCACGGCCTTACCGAACGCATCGAATCGCTTCGACGTGGTTTCGCGTCGCTCGTCCCACCGGGCCATGCGCACTCGGACGCCACACCAGCCCTGCGGGATCATCTCCGCCAGTTCCTTGTTGCCACCCCCTTCGTGCACAGCGTGGGCTTCTTCGCCTCGCAGGCCGGGCCGACCATCGAGGAAACGGCCAATACGCCAGAGGGTACATCCGCCAGCGCCCTCGCCCGGGACTGGGCACACAAGTACTGGGCCAACACGCTCGAAGCGACAACACAGCCTTTCGTCCCGCCGTTCGTTCTCTGCGAATCGCGCCAGCTCTTCGGACTGCTCCAGCCCGTTGGCCCACAGGCCCATCCCGAGGGCATCGTCGTCATGGTCTGCGACCTCGCCGCCTTCACCGAGCCCTTCATCGCCCCCCTGCGTTCGGGACAGTACGGTGCAGGCTTCCTGCTCGACGACAACGGCAACGTGGTCTTCGACCACGAAACGGCGATCATCGGCAGCAACATCTTCGACGGCATGCACGCCTCCTTCCCGGACCTGCAACGCGTGGACAGACGCCTCGTCAGCGAGCCTTCGGGGACCGACGCCTACACCTTCACACTCGAACGCGGCGGCAAAACGGCGCGCAAGCTCATCGCGTGGGATTCGCTGCCCTTCGGCCAACGCAGGCTCGTCATCGCGCTCTCCGCACCGGATCAGGAAATCGCGACCATCCTCGCGGACCTGCACAACCAGCAGGCCCTCGCATGGGGATCGCTGATTGCGGGACTCGTGGCCGTCGCCCTGCTCATGGCGCACAAAAACGCCGACCGCCAGAACCGCAAGGCCAGAAAGCGCCTCGCCAGCATCATCGAGAACCTGCCCGACGCGACCTTCGTCGTGGACGCAACGGGCCGCGTCCTCGCCTGGAACAGGGCCATCGAGGACATGACCGGCGTACTCAAGGAGGACATGCTCGGCAGGGGAGACCACGCCTACGCCGTGCCCTTCTACGGCAAGCGCCGCCCCATCCTGCTCGATTACCTGCACAGCGATGTGCCCATCGACGCGCAAGACTACGCACACATCGAGCGCGACGGAAACGTCCTGCGCTGCGAGCTGCACGTGCCGCAACTCGGCGGCGAGCGCGGCGCACACCTGTGGATAACGGCCTCCCCGCTGGTCGATGACAACGGCGACATCATCGGCGCCATCGAATCCATCCGTGACATCACCGACCGCCGCGAAGCGGAACTGCGCCTTGAGCGTAGCGAGGAACGCTACGCGCTGGCCGTGGCAGGGGCCAACGACGGCATCTGGGACTGGGACGTCGATACCGACACCGTCTATTTCTCGCCGCGCTGGAAGGCCATCATCGGCTACGAGGACCACGAGATCGGCAACGACGTCGCAGAATGGCACCGGCGCATCCACCCGGACGACAAGGGCCGCGTCCTCGCCGCGAACGAACGCGTCATCCACGGCGAGCCGAACTGCTTCGAAGTCGAATACCGCCTGCGCCACAAAGACGGCAGCTACCGCTGGGTGCTCGGCCGCGGCACCGGCGCTCGCGACGCCAGCGGACGCATACGGCGGCTGGCCGGGGCACATACGGACATTACGGTCCGCAAGCACAACGAGAACGTCAATTCCGTGCTCTTCCGCATCTCCAACGCCGTGAGCACCACGCGCGACCTCGACGACCTGTTCGCCTCCATCCACGCCACGCTTCGCGAATACATCTACGCCGACAACCTCATCATCGCCCTCATCGACGAGGAGCGGGACCGCCTGCACTTCCGCTACCTGCACGACGAGGTGGAAAAGCACCTCGACGCGCTGGAAGGCATTTCCCACGACGACATCGGCGGCATGAACATGGCCGTTCTGCGCGAGGGCAGGCCGCTCTTGCTGCACCGTGAAGACCAGCTCGCGGTGGACGTCATCGGCACGCCCTCCGCGGTCTGGCTCGGCGTGCCCCTGCGCGTGGACGGCAAAGTCATCGGCGTCATGTCCACGCAGGACTACGCAGACCCGCACCGCTTCTCGCAGCTCGACATCGACCTCATGGTCTCCGTGTCCGAGCAGGCGGCCATGGCCATCGAGCGCAAACGCAACGAGGAGGCGCTGGCACGGCTGGCCCTGCACGATCCGCTGACCGGCCTGCCAAACCGCAACCTCTTCAACGACCGGCTCGACCGGGCATACCAACGCGCCCGCCGCAGCGACGCGCACCAGTTCGCCGTCCTGCTCTTCGACCTCGACCGCTTCAAGAACGTCAACGACAGCCACGGGCATCAAACCGGCGACAAACTCCTCGAGGCTGTGGCGGAACGGCTGAAGCCCGTGTTGCGCACCACGGACACCATGGCCCGCCTCGGCGGAGACGAATTCGCCGTGCTACTTGAGGAATTCAACTCCCCGCGCGAGGTCATCCGCATCGTTACCCGCATCCAGCGAGAACTGGAGCGCCCCCTGCGCGTCGACGCGACGGAGCTCGCCATCTCCGCCAGCATCGGCATCGTCCTGCGGGGCAAGGACTACTCCTGCCCGCGCGACATCCTGCGCGACGCGGACATCGCCATGTACGAGGCCAAGGCCGCCGGAAAGGGCACCTTCAGCGTCTTCAACGAGGAGATGCACGCACGCACCGTGGAAATTCTCTCCATCGAGACAGACCTGCGCCGCGCCCTGCGCGAAAGGGAACTGACCGTTCACTACCAGCCGCTGTACCGCGCCAGTAATCTTGAACTCGTCGGCTTCGAAGCGCTGGCCCGCTGGCGCCACCCGCAGCGGGGCATGCTGCTGCCGGGGCGGTTCATCGAAATCGCCGAGGACTGCGGACTGGTGGGGCAAGTGGACCGCTTCGTCATGCAGCGCGCCTGCGCCGACATGGCCCGGCTCATCAGTGCGGGCCTCATCGCCGGCGACGTCAGCGTCAGCGTGAACATCTCGGCCAGCCAACTGCGCAGTTCCGATCTCGCGCGGCACGTGGGGGACACGCTGACCGGCTCCGGCCTGCCCGGACACCGTCTCAACCTCGAGCTCACCGAAACCACAGCCATGAAAGACCCTGCCGCATCGCTGGCCATGTTCCGCCGCATCAAGGCCCTCGGCGTGGGCCTCATGCTCGACGACTTCGGCACCGGACACTCGTCGATGTCGTACCTCCAGCGCTTGCCCATCGACGTCATCAAGATCGACCGCACCTTCACCACCAACATCTGCTCCAACTGCGAGAACAAGGGCATCGTGCGCGCCATGACCGCACTCGCCGCCACCATGGGCATCCGCGTCATCGCCGAAGGCGTGGAGACCGAGCCGCAGCTCGAAACGTTGCGCTCGCTCGGCTGCGACGTGGTGCAGGGCTATCTCATCGCCCATCCCATGGAAATCGACGACCTACTAGCCATGCTCGCCAAATCCGCCATGCGCGGCAGCTCCGTCGAGAGCACCGTTATTCGCAACTGACCTCCCTCCTGCCGTCCCCTCGTCTCTGCGACAACGAATCCTCACATCGCGACAACTGTGATTCTCAACGTCTGCACACGCAACGTCCCGATTACACTTTCACATTGTCAATTCGCAAATCTGAATGTAAGAGTTTCAAACGCCATTATTCCGCGCGGTTCCGCCTCCGGAACCACGCGAAGGGACACAGACGGAGCCGACGTCGGGGAGCGTCGGCATGTCTTCCGTCTCCATCACACTCGGTTTTTCGCGCCGCACGTACGGCTTTGCAGCGAAAAAACGCATCCCATCGGATGCGCCAGAGGTCGCCGGGCGGATGTCCGCCATGCGGCCCACAACGGTTTGTGTTACCCAACAATCCACTCGGAGGTGCTTGATGAAACGCTTTCTTGTCTCCTTCATGTGCGCCGTCATGCTTCTGGGCTTCGGCTCCATGGCATCGGCGAAAACGCTGAAGGTCGCCTTCAACGCGGACCCCGTGTCCCTGGACCCGCACGTCCAGCTGTCCGGCGGCATGCTCCAGTACTCCCACATCGTCTACGATCCGCTCATCCGCTGGACCAAGGACATGACCTTCGAGCCTAGGCTCGCTCTCAAGTGGGAACGCATCGATCCGCTGACCATGCGCTTCTACCTGCGCAAGGGCGTGAAGTTCCACTCCGGCAATCCCTTCACCGCCAAGGACGTGAAGTGGACCTTCCATCGCCTGCAGAAGAGCCAGGACTTCAAGGGCCTCTTCGAGCCCTTCGCCGATGTGGTCGTTGTTGACGACTTCACCGTCGATATCAAGACCAAGAAGCCCTACCCCCTGCTGCTGAACATGGCCACCTACATCTTCCCGATGGACAGCGTGTTCTACACCGGCATGGATGAGGCCACCGGCCAGCCCAAGGACGCCATCATCAAGGTTGGCCCCTCCTTCGCCCTGACCCACGAGTCCGGCACCGGCAAGTACATGGTGACCTACCGCGAGCACGGCGTGCGCATGGAGTTCACCGCGTTCCCCGAGTACTGGGACAAGAATTCCGGCAACGTCGACAAGATCGTCCTGACCCCCATCAAGGAAGACGCCACCCGCGTGGCCGCCCTGCTCTCCGGCGACGTCGATTTCATCAATCCCGTTCCTCCGCAGGACTTCGACCGTATTGATGCCGATCCCAAGGTCAACCTGATCACCATGCCCGGCTCGCGCATCATCACCCTGCAGCTGAACCAGCAGCGCCGCGCCGAGTTCGCCGACAAGCGTGTGCGTCAGGCCATTGTCTACGCCACCAACAACGAAGGCATCGCCAAGAAGATCATGAAGGGTCGCGCCGTGGCCGCTGGCCAGCAGGCCCCCCACGGCTACGTGAGCTTCCAGGAAGACCTCACCCCCCGCTTCGACCTCGAAAAGGCCAAGCAGCTCATGAAGGAAGCCGGCTTCGAGAAGGGCTTCACCTGCACCATGATCGCCCCCAACAACCGCTACGTGAACGACGAGAAGGTTGCCCAGGCGTTCGTGGCCATGATGTCCAAGATCAACATCCGCGTTGAGCTCAAGACCATGCCCAAGGCCCAGTACTGGGATCAGTTCGACGCCAAGGTTGCCGACATTCAGATGGTTGGCTGGCACCCCGACACCGAGGACTCCAGCAACTACACCGAGTACCTGCTGATGTGCCCCAATGTCGAGTCCGGCATGGGCCAGTACAACAGCGGCAACTACTGCAACAAGGAAGTCGACCAGCTGATCACCGATGCCATGAGCGAGACCAATCCCGCCAAGCGCACCGAAATGATCCAGAAGGCCGAGCGCATCATCTACGAGGATGCCGCCTATGTGCCTCTGCACTGGGAGAGCCTCTCCTGGGCCGCTTCCCCCAAGTGCAAGAACGTGGACGAGATCGTCAACGTGATGGACTTCCCCTACTTCGGCGACCTCGTCATGGAGTAGGTTTTCCCCAGGCCTGAGCGGGAGGGCTTGCATTATTATCCACAAGAGGGTAATTCCCTCCCGCTTTGGCGAAAGCTTTCGCAGGTGCGAAAACGGAAGCGTTTTCGCACCAATCAAAGGCTTTCGCCTTTCCATCCGGAGGGTTGCGCCCCCGTCGCGCATACCGTGTTCCAGTAACTCACAACAAGCATAGGCCATGTTCGCATTCACAGTCCGCCGCATTGCGCAGGCACTCATCGTGATGCTGGTCATCAGCGTCATCGGTTTTGGCATCAAGCAGGCCATCGGCGACCCGGTCCGCGATCTCGTGGGCATCTCCGTATCCGTCGCTGAACGGGCACGCATCGCCCAGGAGCTGGGGCTCAACGACCCCATCCCGGTCCAGTGGTTGCGCTTCGTGACCGACGCCATGCATGGCGATCTGGGTCAGTCCTTCTTCTTCAAGCAGCCCGCCATGGAAGTCATTCTCCACAAGGCACCGGCTACGCTCGAACTCGTCTTCGTGGCCTCCATCATCATCCTCGTGCTGTCCATCCCGACGGGCATCTACTCCGCCTGCAAGCCCAACGCGGCGCTCTCGCGCTTCTTCATGGGCGGATCCATCGTCGGCGTGTCCATACCCGTCTTCCTGACAGCCATCATGCTTATCTACGTCTTCTCGGTGCAGCTCCAGTGGCTGCCCTCATACGGACGCGGCGAAACCGTCAAGCTCTGGGGATTTTGGGATACCGGCCTTCTCACCAAGGATGGTCTCGTCCACCTCATACTTCCGGGCATCTCGCTGTCCTCGGTCATGCTGCCCCTGTTCATCCGCCTCATCCGAGCCGAGATGAAGGAGGTGCTGGAGGCCGAATACATGAAATTCGCCCGCGCCAAGGGCCTCAAGCCGTGGCGCATCCTTCTCGTGCACGGGTTCAAGAACACCCTGCTTCCGGTCATCACCGTGGGCGGCGTGCAGCTCGGCACCATGATCGCCTTCACCGTTCTCACGGAGACGGTCTTCCAGTGGCAGGGCATGGGCTTCATCTTCCTCGAAGCCGTCGAGCGCGCGGATTCCTCGCTGCTTGTGGCCTATCTCGTGTTCGTGGGCGCGGTCTTCGTGTGCGTGAACACCATCGTGGACATCATCTACGGCCTGGTGAACCCCATGGTCCGGGTGACAGGCAGGAAATAGCATGAGCATCTGGAAACGATTCAAGAAATCCTACTTCCTCTACAGCTTCCTGCGCGATCCGCTCGCCATGGGGAGCTTCGTCCTGTTGGCATTCTTCGTCATCGCTGGCTTCTCCGCCCCGCTGACCGCGCCGGTGAACCCCTACGACGCCTCACAGATCGACGTCATGGACTCCGAGCTGCCCCCCGTCTGGATGGGCGGAGCGGATTCCCACTTCATACTCGGCACCGACGCGCAGGGACGTGATCTGCTGTCCACCATCCTCTACGGCACCCGCGTGTCCGTCATCATCGGCCTCGGCGCTGTGGCGCTCCAGGCCATGATCGGCATCCTCGTGGGCCTCGTGTCCGGATACCGCGGCGGCAAGATCGACTCGCTGCTCATGCGCATCGCCGACGTGCAGCTGTCCTTCTCCACCTACATGGTGGCCATCTTCCTCGGCGCCATCTGTCAGGCGGCCTTCGGCCTTGCCAAGTACGAGCAGATCGCCGTTCCCTTCCTGATCATCGTCATCGGCCTCGCCGAATGGCCGCAGTACGCCCGTACCGTGCGCGCCTCCGTGCTGGCCGAAAAGAAGAAGGAATACGTGGAGGCGGCCCGAGTCATCGGCCTGCCCGCGTCGCGCATCATGTGGCGGCACATCCTGCCCAACACCCTCACCCCGGTGCTGGTCATCTCCACCGTGCAGGTCGCCAACGCCATCATGAGCGAAGCCGCCCTGTCCTTCATCGGTCTGGGCATGCCGCCGACCAAGCCGTCCCTCGGGTCGCTCATCAAGTCCGGCTTCGAGTACTTCTTCAGCGGCTCGTGGTGGATCACCGTGTTCCCGGGCGTCGTGCTGGTGGGACTTATCCTGTCCATCAACCTGCTCGGCGACTGGATGCGCGACTTCCTCAACCCCAAACTCTACAAGAACTAGAGCCGTGAAGATTCAACCGCAAGACAACACCGGCGGCAACGGCAAGCTGCTCGAAGTGCAGGACCTCACCGTCAAGTTCGCCATGCGCAAGGGAACCCTCCCTGCGGTGAACGGCGTGAGCTTCTCCCTCGGCAGGGGTGAGCGCATGGGGCTGGTCGGCGAATCCGGAGCGGGCAAGTCCGTCACGGGTTTCGCCATCCTGAACCTCATCAGCAAGCCCGGATACATAGAGTCCGGACGCGTCGTCTTCGAGGGACAGGATATCTCCGCCCTCAGCTACGACGAAATGCGCCACATCCGCGGCAACCGCATCAGCATGATCTTTCAGGATCCCATGATGACCCTGAATCCGGTCCTGACCATCGGTACCCAGATGGTCGAGACCCTGCAGGCGCACCGCAACATCTCGCGCAAGGAAGCTGAAGAGATCGCCATCGAGAAGCTCCGCAAGGTCTACATTCCCTCGCCCGAGAAGCGCCTCCAGCAGTACCCGCACGAGTTCTCCGGCGGCATGCGCCAGCGCATCGTCATCGCCATCGCGCTTCTGACCTCGCCGAGTCTCATCGTCGCCGACGAGCCGACCACGGCCCTCGACGTGACCATCCAGGCCGAGATCATGGCCCTGCTCGAAGAGCTGTGCGAAACCGAAAACATGGGCCTCATCCTCATCACGCACGACCTCGCCGTCGTGTCGCAGGTGACGCAGAAGATCGCGGTCATGTACGCAGGCCGCGTCATCGAAATGGGCCTGACCGAAGACATCATCGGCCATCCCCTGCATCCCTACACCAAGGGCCTGATCAATGCGCTGCCCCAGGCCGGAACCAACAAGGGCTCCCGTCTGGCGCAGATTCCCGGAGTGATGCCCAGCCTTTACAGCATTCCCAAGGGCTGTGCATTCCACCCGCGCTGCACCATGTGCTCCTCCCTGTGCACCACGGAGCTGCCCACGCTCTCCTCGCGCGAATCCGGAAACCTCGTGGCCTGCCACTGCGTGTAGGGCAAGGACGGTTCAGACAGTGACCAATACACAGAATCAGAAGCAGCCGCTCCTGTCCGTCAGGAATGTCGTCAAGCACTTCGACATCTCCGGCGGAATGCTGGAGCAGCTCAAGTTCGTCAATGGCCGCATCCGCCGCGTGCAGACGCTGGTCAAGGCCGTCAACAACGTTACCCTCGACATCTTCCCCGGCGAGACGCTGTCCGTCGTGGGCGAGTCCGGTTGCGGCAAGTCCACCCTTGCCCGCACCGTCATGGGTCTGTACACGCCCACCTCGGGCGAGCTGTACTACGACGGCAAGCGCTACGACAATCTCAACGCCGATCAGCTCATGCCCTTTCGGGCACGCATGCAGATGGTGTTTCAGGACCCCTACGCGTCCCTCAATCCGCGCATGACCGTCCGCCAGATCCTCGAAGAGCCGCTGCGCTTCCACCACCCCCGCCTCACCGAGGCCGAGGTGCAGGAAAAGGTAGCCGAGGTCATGGCCCAGGTGGGCGTGCGGCAGGGCTGGGGCGGCAACTACCCCCACGAGTTCTCCGGCGGCCAGCGCCAGCGCATCTCCATCGCCCGCGCGCTCATGGTCGATCCCGAGTTCATCGTGGCCGACGAGCCGATCTCCGCGCTCGACGTGTCCATTCAGGCGCAGATTCTCAACCTGCTCATGGACGCACAGGAACAGCGCGGACTGACCTACATGTTCATCAGCCACGACCTCTCCGTGGTCGAGCACATCTCCACCCGCGTGGCGGTGATGTACCTCGGCTCCCTGTGCGAGCTGACCAAAACCGCGCCGCTGTTCGAGACGCCCCTGCACCCCTACACGCAGGCGCTCCTGTCGGCCATCCCCAAATTCGGACAGAAGGAAAAGGCCCACGTCAAGCTTTCGGGCGACGTGCCGACGCCTATCAATCTGCCCACGGGATGCGTGTTCCACGGCCGCTGTCCGCACGCCAACGAGCGCTGCCGCAGGGAGATTCCCAAGCCCATCGAGCCCGCGTCCGGCCATTTCGTGGCCTGCCACGGCGTAGAAGAGGGCAGACTGTAGAAAGTCAGTCATTGCAGCCGTCAAGGTGATACTTCCCCGCCCGGGTTTCCTCGGGCGGGGATTCTGTTTATAACAGGAAGCCCCGCGAGGCCCGATGTCCGAAGCCACACCCCGCTCCCCATGGTTCGTCTACCTGCTCCGCTGCGCGGACGGGACGCTCTACTGCGGGGTCACCACGGACGTCAGCCGCCGCCTCGGCGAGCACAACGCGGGCACAGGCGCACGCTACACGCGCGGCAGAGGCCCCATCACCCTCGAAGCCTGCGCCCCGTTTCCCGACAGGGCGACCGCCTGCCGCGTGGAATACGCGATAAAGCAGCGCCCGGCGACCGACAAGGTCGCCTCCCTCGAACAAATGCATCACGCCCTCGGTTGCGGCTTATCCGCGCCCAGCGGCATTTCGGAGTGACACGTGTCCAATCCAGCTCTTGCCAAGGAAATTCAGCGCGAGGTCGCCAAGCGGCGCACCTTCGGCATCATCAGCCACCCGGACGCGGGTAAGACGACCCTCACCGAAAAGCTTCTGCTCTTCGGCGGCGCCATCTCCATGGCCGGAACCGTCAAGTCCCGCAAGGCCTCCCGCTACGCCGTCTCCGACTGGATGGCCATGGAGCGCGAGCGCGGCATCTCCGTGACCTCCTCGGTCATGAAGTTCGAATACGAGGGCTTCGAGATCAACCTCCTCGACACCCCCGGCCACGCCGACTTCTCGGAAGACACCTACCGCGTGCTCACCGCCGTGGACTCGGCCCTCATGGTCATCGACTCCGCCAAGGGCGTCGAGACGCAGACCAAGAAGCTCATGGACGTCTGCCGCCTGCGCGACACGCCCATCATCAGCTTCATCAACAAGATGGACCGCGACGGCCTCGAACCCTTCGATCTGCTGGCCGACATTGAGCAGAACCTGAAGATCGAATGCACGCCGCTCACGTGGCCCATCGGCATGGGCAAGGAATTCCGCGGCACCTACAGCCTCGTCGACAACAAGCTGCACCTGTTCAGCGCCGACCACGGCGGGCGCATCCAGCAGGGCATCGTCTTCGACGGCGCGGACGATCCGCGCCTCGACGAGTACCTCGGCCGTCAGGCCCAGCAGTTGCGCGACGACATCGAACTCATCTCCGGCGCGGCCAACCCCTTCGACAAGGAACGCTACCTGCGCGGCGAGCAGACGCCCGTGTTCTTCGGCAGCGCCATCAACAACTTCGGCGTGCAGGAACTGCTGGACAACTTCATCCGCCTCGCCCCCGGCCCCGGTCCGCGCCCCACCACCACCCGCGAGGTGGAGCCGACCGAAACCGACTTCAGCGGCGTGGTCTTCAAGATTCAGGCGAACATGGACCCCCGCCACCGCGACCGCATCGCCTTCATGCGCATCAACTCGGGCAAGTTCGTCCGAGGCATGAAGGTCATGCACCACCGCATCGGCAAAGAAATCCAGATCAAGGACGCCACCATCTTCATGGCGCAGGACCGTTCCGGCGTGGACGTGGCCTACCCCGGCGACATCATCGGCATCCACAACCACGGAACCATCAAGATCGGCGACACCTTCACCGATCGCGAGTCGCTCAAGTTCACGGGCATCCCCAACTTCGCACCCGAGCACTTCCGCCGCGTGCGCCTCAAGGACCCCATGAAGGCCAAGCAGCTCCAGAAGGGCCTCCTGCAGTTGGCCGAGGAAGGCGCTGTGCAGCTCTTCCGCCCGCTCACCAACTCCGACTACATCATGGGCGCGGTGGGCGTGCTCCAGTTCGAGGTCATCGTCGCCCGCCTCAAGGACGAGTACAACGTCGACGCGGCCTACGAGCCGGTCAACCTGCACACCGCCCGCTGGGTCAGCGCCAAGGACACCAAGACGCTCGACACCTTCCGCAAGAACTACATGGGCGATCTCGCCGAGGACGCGCAGGGCGAACTCGTCTTCCTGCCCAACAGCATGTGGCGGCTTGAATCCACCACCGAGCGCTGCCCCGAGATAACCTTTGCCAAGACCCGCGAGCACAACTAGGCTTGAGGCACCAAAGCCCAGCCCCAGCGTGAAAACCGGGCAGGAACCACAAAGAAAAGTACAATGATGGATATAACCAAGTATCAGTGCAAGATCGGCAAGGACGAGATCATGGCCCTGCCCCTTCGGGCATGGGACGGTGATACCGTCCTCGTCAACAGACCGGAACAGGTCGCCGAGGCCATTGCGGCCCTCTCGGCCGACCCAACCCTCGGCTTCGACACGGAGTCCCGCCCCGCGTTCCGCAAGGGCAAGTACTATCCGCCGTCGCTCGTGCAGTTGGCCACGGCCTCCTGCGTCTACATCTTCCAGCTCTCGCGCATGGAGTTCCCGCAGGAACTGTGCGACCTGCTCGCCAACCCCGGCATCGTCAAGACCGGCGTGGCCGTGCGCGACGACATCAAGGACCTCCAGCGCATCCGCGACTTCAGCGAGGCCGGTTTCATCGACCTCGGCGTCGTCGCGCAGGACCTGAAGCTCGAAACCCACGGCCTGCGAAACCTCGCCGCAAAGTTCCTCGGCTTCCGCATCTCCAAAAGCGCCCGCTGCACCAACTGGGCAAACCTGCGCCTCACCCGCCAGCAGATCGCCTACGCCGCAACCGACGCATGGGTCTCGCGCGAAATCTACGTCTCCATGCACCAGAAGGGCCTCCTCAACCACCTGCAATAGTCCACCTTCCCTCTCCTCCGACGGGCTCACGCCCACACAAGCGAACCCCCCGCAGCCGCATGGCTCGGGGGGTTCGCTTGTGTAATGCCTCCGGCGGCCGGGCTCTGCCCGGACCCGGTCAAGGGGGTGACCCCCTTGACAATCCTCACTAGGGCTTCGTCGCGCAAAGCCGTACGGCTCGCCAAGGGCACCCACGTCCATCGCATATCGGGGGTCCAGGGGGCCAGCGGCCCCTTGGCCGGCGGAGCCTACGTCTTGCACCCGTCATCGAACGATACGGTCGGGCTACTGCGCCATGAGCGATACGGTCGGCCACACCAACAACAAAAAGGGCCGCCCTGCATATGCGGGGCGGCCCTTGAACATCGATGAGAAAACGAAAGACCTAGGCCTCGTCGTAGAGCTTCTGGAGAATCTCACGGGCACCTGCGTCGAGGACGCGGCGGGCGAGGTCGAGGCCGAGGTCGAAGGCCTCGGCTGCGGGACCGGAGACCTCCATGCGAATGGGGGCGGTGCCGTCCACGTCGCACACGAAGCCGGTGAGGGTGACGGTGCCGCCATCGAGGGTGGCGTGGGCCGCGATGGGCACCTGACAGCCGCCGTCGAGTCCGGTGAGGAATCCGCGCTCGGCCTGCACGGTGATGCGCGATTCGCCGTCGTTGAGGAAGGCGAGGAGTTCGGCCATGGGGCCATCCTGCGCATACTCGATGCCAAGCGCGCCCTGCGCCACGGCCGGAATGAAGGCGGGCGGAGCGAGGCGAGACATCTTCGGCGCGGACAGACCGAGTCTGCGGATGCCAGCGGTGGCCATGACAATGGCGTCGTACTGGCCTTCGATGAGCTTGCGCAGGCGGGTATCGACATTGCCGCGCAGATCGAGGACTTCGAGGTCCGGACGCAGCGCGAGGAGCTGTGCGCGGCGGCGCAGGGAGCTGGTGCCGACCTTCGCGCCTTTGGGGAGTTCGTCGAGGCTGCCGTAGTGAACGGACAGCAGGGTGTCGGTATTGTCCTCGCGCTTGGGATTGACGCCGACGACGAGGGATTCGGGAAGCTCGACGGGAACGTCCTTCATGCTGTGCACGGCGAGGTCGGCGCGACCGTCGAGAAGCGCCTCCTCGATTTCCTTCACGAAGAGTCCCTTTCCGCCAACCTTGGCGAGGGGGACGTCGAGAATCTTATCTCCGGTGGTCTTGATTTCGAGCAGATCGACGGAGATTCCGGGATACTGGGCAAGCAGGCAATCGCGGATGTGATTGGCCTGCCAAAGGGCGAGCTTGCTGCCACGGGTGGCGATGGTGATGTTCTTCATGGTGCTGCGGTGGGGTTGAGGTACGAAAGAGCCGGAGGCGTCCGTCGGGACGCCCCCGGCCCGGTGGAAATCATGTCGCCGCGCGGACTAGTGTCCGCAGGTGGAACAGCTTCCGCCAGAGCAACCGGCACAGCCGCCGCCGGAGGACGAGGACGCGGAGCCGACGCTACCGCCGCCGGGGGTCTTGAACCGGCAGCAGCTCATGAGTTGTTCGGTCCTGTCGGAGCCGCAGGAAGGACATTTCACCTTCGCGGAGCCGATGACAAGCTCCTCGAACTCCTGTCCGCACTTTTCGCATCTGAATTCATGAATGGGCATGGTTCCTCCCGTGTATCACGGACTCGTGACGGTCTAGTCCTCGTCCAGATAGGATGTCAGTTCGACAACGGCCTCGAAGAGATAGTGGTCCACCAACTGGCAGAGCAGATGCTCCACGGCGAGGTGCACCTCCTGAATGAGGGGCGTGTGCTCGTGCGGGACCAGAATGAGATGGTCGCACAGGCTGGCCATTTCTCCGCCGCTACGGCCGGAAAGGCCGATGGTGACGACGCCCTTCTCGCGGGCGGCCTTGAGCGCGCGGATGAGGTTGGCGCTGTTGCCGGAGGTGGAGATGGCCAGCAGCATGTCGCCCGCAAGCCCGAGGGCCTGCACCTGCTTTTCGAAGACCTGGTCGAATCCGTAGTCGTTTCCGATAGCGGTAAGCACGGAGGTGTCCGTGGTCAAGGCTATTGCGGGCAATGGCGGGCGTTCCATCAGGAAGCGGTTGACGAATTCCCCGGCGACATGCTGCGCGTCGGCTGCAGAGCCGCCGTTTCCGGCGATGAGCAGCTTGCCGCCGCGCGCCATGCATACGGCGATGCGGCGGGCCACGTCGACGATCCTGTCGGCGTTGTCGCGAAAGAATTCCTCGCGCAGGCGTGCGCCGTCCGCGGCGTGTTCCAGAACGATGGAGCGAGCGTCTTCGGCCATGAGATGGTTCCTTTTTGCGTGTCTGCGCCGCGAGTGCGACGCTGCGTCCTGTCAGCTATCCCATTTGGGGGCTCATGACAATAACCACCGCAGCCCGAAAAGCAAGCATGCGAAATGCTCCGGAACGTCTTTTTGCAAAAATGCATGCACGGGATGCAATGGATGATGTTTGCCCGCCGCAGGCTGCATTTTGGGCATCGATATGCTGTGTGTTCAATCAATCAACATGCGGAACACCAGTTTTGCAGCCATGATTTCCATTTTTGAACATTATGTCTGCTTTTGTTTTTAGACAAATTCAGGTAAAGACTCTGCACGCTTTAGTGGATGTATCCCTTTTTCCAATGCAGGAGGTTTTCAATGAGAAGATGCGTGCTTTTGGCATTGGCAGCCGTCTTTCTCCTGTCCGGAGCAGCGTTCGCTGGTGACACGCTGAAGATCGGCTTCAACATTCCCCTGACAGGCGATATCCCGAAAGTCGGCGAATCGTCGCGCAACGCCGCCGAGATGCTCAAGGAGGACATCAACTCCGCGGGCGGTCTCGAAGTGGGCGGAAAGAAGTACAAGCTGGAGTTCATCTACGAGGACAACGAGTCCAAGGCCGAATCCGCGGTCAACGTTGCGCTCAAGCTCATCGAGCGCGACGAGGTTCTGGCCATCGTCGGCCCGAACTCCTCCAAGCAGGCCGTGCCCGCCGGTGGCACCTGCGACGACAACCGCACGCCCATGATCTCGCCGTGGTCCACCAATCCGGACACCACGTACGAGCGTCCGTGGGTGTTCCGCGCCGCGTTCCTCGATCCCTTCCAGGGACCGGTGGCCGTGAACTTCGCCGCCAAGCAGTTCGGCGCGAAGACCGCTGCGGTCATCTTCGACATTTCCAACGACTACTCCAAGGGCCTCGCCGAAATCTTCCGCGACGTGTGGGAGAAGAAGATGGGCGCAGGCACCGTGGTGGCCTTCGAGTCCCACGGCACCAAGGATCAGGACTTCTCGGCCCAGCTGACCAAGATGCTGGCCGCCAAGCCCGACTTCATCTTCATCCCGGACAACTACAATCAGGTCGCGCTCATCATCAAGCAGGCGCATGACCTCGGTTGGACCGGTCCCTTCATGGGCTCCGACGCGTGGGGTTCGGCAGAGCTGATCGACCTGTGCGGCAAGGACTGCGTGGGCCAGTACTTCTCCACCCACTACGCCGCCGCTGGCGCCAAGGGCGCAACCAAGGAATTCATCGACCGCTTCGCCGCCAAGTACGGCTACATCCCGGACGACGTGGCTGCCCTGACGTGGGATTCCACCCGTCTGGTGCTGCAGGGCATTCAGGAAGCCGGCGAGGTGAAGTCCTCCGTGACCAAGATGCGCAAGGCCATCCGCGACGCGCTGGCCAGCATCACCCAGTTCGACGGCATCACCGGTTCCATGAAGTTCGACGAGCAGGGCGACCCGATCAAGTGCGCCGTGGTCGTGCGGATCAACGAGAACGGCGAGTTCGTATTTACCGAGCAGGTCTGCCCCGAGTAGGCCGCGCGGTTCGTGATGTGAGAGAAAACGGCGGCGGGGGCGCGCTCCCGCCGCCACGACGAAAGAACATCGTGCGTGCCGCCGAAGGGCGGCGTCCCGCTTGCGGACGGCTGGGGGGCCGGATGCCTGCGGGAAGGAGGAACCTCAGGCCGTGGAATTTCTCATCCAGAACATATTCAATGCATTGCAATGGGGCAGCTTCTACGCGCTCATCGCGCTGGGCTACACGCTGGTCTACGGCGTGCTGCTGCTCATCAACTTCGCGCACGGCGACATCTTCATGGTCGGCGCGTACATCGCCTTCTTCGTGACGGCGTTCCTCTTGGGCGACTTCGGCGGCATGGCCAGCGGTGCACTGCCGGGCTGGGCCATACTGGCCCTTGCCGTGCCGCTCACCATGGCGCTCACGTCCTGCGTGGGCGTAACGCTGGAGCGCATCGCCTACCGCCCGCTGCGGCGCAAGGGCGCACACCGTCTCTATGTGGTCATCACCGCGCTCATGTGCGGTCTGGTCCTCGAAAACGGCAACCTCGCCCTGCTCGGCGCAAGCCGCAAGAAATTTCCCGAGCTGGTGGACAAGGCCATATGGACCTTCGGTGAGGTGTCCGTGACCAACCTGAAGGTCGCGGTCATCGTGGCGGCTGTGGCGGTCTTTCTCATTCTCCAGACCATCGTCACCCGCACGAAGATCGGCATGGCCATGCGCGGCATCTCCTACGACAAGTTCGCCATCCCGCTGATGGGCATCCCCGTGGACTCCATCATCGTGTTCACCTTCGTGCTGGGGTCCGGATTCGCCGGACTGGCAGGCCTGCTGTTCGCCATGAGCTATCCCATCCTCGAACCCTACATGGGGGCGCTCATCGGCTGGAAGGCCTTCATCGCCGCCGTCGTTGGCGGCATCGGCGACATCCGTGGCGCGTTCCTGGGCGGATTCCTGCTCGGGTTCATCGAGATCGGCGTGGCCGCCGTCTTCCCCTCCACTCTGCGCGACCTGCTGGCGTTCTCCATCCTGCTGGTCATCCTGTGGTGGAAGCCGACCGGATTGTTCGGCGTGGCCAAGACGACCAAGATCTAACCCCAAGCAGGCGGTACGCTTCCAATGCAGAAATACACGTTCAACGCGGTGCTGGCCATGGGGGCCATCGTCATCGTGGCCCTGTCGTACTACGAGGTGCTCGACCTCTACGTGCAGACCGTGCTCATGCTCATGGGCATCAACATCATCCTCTCGGCAAGCCTCAACCTCGTGAACGGCTACATGGGCGAGTTCTCCTGCGGCCACGCGGGCTTCATGTGCGTGGGCGCCTACGTGTCCTCGCTGGTGACGGTCATCCTGTTCACCAAGGACAAGGTCTTCGGCGCTCCCGTGCTCGACCCCGAACTCGCGGTGTGGTTCTTCCCCGTGGCCATCGGCATCGGCGCGGCCGTCGCCGCGCTGACAGGGCTCATCGTGGCTCTGCCCTCGTTCAAGACCCGTGGCGACTATCTGGCCATCATCACCATCGCGGCCAACTACATGGTCATCTCCGCCATCGAGAACATGGATTTCATCGGCGGCCCGCGCGGCTTTCAGGGCATGAAGCGTGTGGTCAACTCCATGACCGACGTCATTGACATCCCGTGGATGATGATCTGGATCATCGTCGGCACGGTCTTCTCGGTGTGGCTGCTGCGGCGCTTCGTCTCTTCCACCTACGGCAAGGGCATCATCGCCATCTGTCAGGACGAGGTTGCGGCGGAGATCATGAGCGTCGACACCAACAGGATGAAGCTTGCGGCGTTCATGCTGTCGTCGGGCCTCGCCGGTCTGGCGGGCGGTCTGTTCGCCCACGTCTACGGCTACATCAATCCGCAGTCGTTCAACATCCTGAAGTCCACCGAGTGTCTGGTCATGGTCTACCTCGGCGGCATGGGATCGCTTTCCGGCTCCGTGCTTTCGGCGGTGCTGTTCACGCTGCTCATCGAGGCCCTGCGGTTCTTCAT
Source organism: Desulfobaculum xiamenense (assembly GCF_011927665.1). Taxonomy (NCBI): domain Bacteria; kingdom Pseudomonadati; phylum Thermodesulfobacteriota; class Desulfovibrionia; order Desulfovibrionales; family Desulfovibrionaceae; genus Desulfobaculum; species Desulfobaculum xiamenense. The sequence goes on along the minus strand of NZ_JAATJA010000004.1, from coordinate 194,392 downwards.
CCCGGAACTCAACGCCATGATGCACGGCATCGGCATCCTGCCCGACTCCTACGAGATCGGACAGGTGTGGAAGTGGGTCATCATCCCGATGGTCCTCATCCTGCTCATGCAGTTCAGGCCCGAAGGCATTCTGGGCAACAAGGAACTTGCCGACGTGTTCCCGCGGCTGCGCAAGTTCTACTCCTTCAAGTAACGGAGACCGCACGCCATGGCGCTACTCGAAATATCCAATCTCACCCAGAAGTTCGGCGGACTGCAAGCCGTCTCGGACTTCAACGTGTCCATCGAGGAAGGTTCGCTGGTGGGACTCATCGGTCCCAACGGCGCGGGCAAGACGACCATCTTCAACCTCACCTCCGGCTTCTACCAGCCCACCGAGGGGCACATCGTCTTCAACGGCCGCGACACCCGGGGCCTTCGGCCCCATCAGATCACCGGCCTCGGCATCGCCCGGACCTTCCAGAACATCCGCCTGTGGCACGACATGAGCGTGCTCGACAACATCCGCGTGTCGCAGCACTACCGCATGGGCTACAACGTGTGGGACGCCTTCCTGCGCACCCGCCGCTACGTCGAGGCCGAGCGCGGCATCGACTCCATCGCATGGGACCTGCTCGATGCCATGGACCTGCGCGACTACGCCAACGAGCTGCCAAAGAACCTCCCCTACGGTCTCCAGCGCCGGGTGGAGATCGCCCGGGCCATGTCCATCCGCCCGAAGCTTCTGCTGCTGGACGAGCCCGCCGCAGGCCTGAACTCCGCCGACGTGGAGGACCTCATCCGCCTCGTGGGCTGGATTCATCGCGAATTCAACATCACCATCTGGATGATCGAACACCAGATGAAGGTGGTCATGTCCCTGTGCTCCGAAATCAAGGTCATCGACTTCGGAGCGACCATCGCCGAGGGCACCCCGGACCATATCCAGTCCGACCCCACGGTCATCAAAGCCTATCTGGGAGACGAGAATATCTGATGCTGCTCTCCGTCAAAGATCTCTACGTCAAATACGGCAATATCGAGGCCCTGCACGGCATCTCCTTCCACGTGGACGAAGGGGAGATCGTCACGCTCATCGGCTCCAACGGCGCGGGAAAGTCCACCACGCTGCACTCCATCATGCGCCTGCCCCCGCCGGAGGCCCCCCGCGTGACCTCGGGCGACATCGCCTTTCGCGGCGAATCCATCCTCGGCATGGCCCCGCACACCGTCGTCTCGACGCTGCACATGGCGCTGGTGCCCGAGGGACGCCACATCTTCGGCAACCTCACCGTCATGGAGAACCTGACGCTGGCCACCTACGCCCGCAAGGACGCCCACGGCGCACAGCGCGACCTCGAACGCGTGTTCGAGCTGTTCCCCAGGCTGGCCGAACGCCGCAGGCAGCGTTCCGAATCGCTGTCCGGCGGCGAGCAGCAGATGCTGGCCGTGGGCCGCGCGCTCATGTCCGGGTGCAACTTCATCCTGCTCGACGAGCCGTCCATGGGCCTTGCGCCGCTACTCATGTACGACATGTTCCGCACGCTCAAGCGCCTCAATCAGGACGGCATGACCATCCTGCTCGTGGAGCAGAACGCGCGCCTCGCCCTCCAGTTCGCGCATCGCGGCTATGTCATCGACACGGGCGAGATCGTGGCCGAGGGCACGGGGCTGGAGCTGCTGGACAATCCAGAGGTCAAGAAGGCCTACCTCGGCGGCTGATCGCCACACTTCGCACTCATGCGCAAAAAGGCGCTCCGATCCTTGCGGGTCGGAGCGCCTTTCGCATTTCATAAAGATGATGGCAGCTCGATCAGCTCACGGAACCGCTGCTCATGAACGACGCCCCCTTCGCGGGGATGCCGGGATGGCCAGGGGAGCCGGACTTCTTCTGCATGGCCTTGTTCAACTGCTCCTGAAGCACGGCCAGCTCCGCCCGCTTGGCGGCAATGGCCTTTTCCTTGAGTTCTGAATCCATATCGCTCTTTTCGAGCTTCTGGATTTCCTGCTTCACGCGCTCGATCTGCTTCTTGATGGACTCGATGAGCTCCTCCACGGCGTCCTGCGACTCCGCCTCCTTGGAACCGGCGGGACCAGCCACGGCCGCGCCAGCCCCCTTGGCCCCGGAATCCTTGCCCTCGGCATCGCCCCCCTGGGGTTCCTTCTGCGCGGAGGACTGCTCGGCGAGCCTGCGGCCCTCCGGAGAGATGACGACGGAGTCGCCCTGCGCCGCGTCGGGCACGGCGGAATCTGGCTCCACACGGTCCGTCTCAAGGCGGGGCGTGGTGCCCATCTGAAAGGCCGGTTCCAATGTGCCGGGAATGATGCTCATATCATCCTCCTCGGGAATAATTCTTTGCCAATACATTTTACTTTATCGGCACCGCACCGCAAATGTTTAGTGCGCGGCCAAAAGGTCCCCCCGGAGCCAACGGACCGCGACGACACGTCGCGCCGAAGCGACACCGCCATGCGCATGAACGAAAAAGGCGCTTTGCCCCATGTAGGGACAAAGCGCCTGTCACAATTCGAAAATGTAGACGCGCGCCGATCAGGTCAGCGAACCGCGCTTCATGAAGGATGCCCCAGCGGACGAACCGCCGGAGGTCTCAGTCTTCTCCTGCATGACCTTGTTCAGCTGTTCCTGCAACGAGGCTAGCTCCGAGCGCTTTGCCGCGAGCATCTTCTGCTTCTGTTCGGGATCCATGTCGCCCTCCTCAAGCTGCTGGATCTCCTGCTTCACGCGTTCGATCTGCTGCTTGAGGGACTTAATGAGCTGTTCCACGGCATCCTGCGAAGACGCTTCATCCTTACCCGCCGCCTGCGCCATATTCACACTGGCGCCCTTGCCCTGCCCGGCCTCCTCGGCGAGCTTGCGCGCCTCTGGAGAAATATCCACGGTATCGCCATGGTCTTCGGAACCGGCACCCTCGGCGCGGTTCCGCCCGGTTTCAAGACGGGGCGTCGCCCCCATGCGCAGTGCGGTATCCAGCGTTCCGTTAGAAATATTCATGAATATCCCCCTAGAAAAATCTTCGAGGTGCCTTTTCGGCCTTTTCACCACAAAGATTAGGTGCCGTCCGCTTTTTTTTGCGCACTCGCCTTGGACAGCATCCCCGTATGTGTGGAATAGTCGAAATGGAAAAGCGCGATCCATCGTCCGCATGGAGGGGGCATGCCCGGCATCGAGAAGATACAGGTCATCCGAGGCGTCCACTGGGTGGAGGTTCCGGCCGCGAACCTGCGCATCCTATGCGGCTGTCCGGCCGACAGCGTGAAGCACCTCATGAAGCGCGGCATCATCCAGCCGCGCAGAAAGGATGGCGTGGCCTACGAAACCGGTCCCAACGCCATTCTGCTCTCGGACGTCATGGTCCAGAGCGGCTCCTTCTCCAATCTCGCCGAATTCCCAGTGCTCCAGATGCTCTACCGGCAGGGCATGCTCCTGCCGGGGCATCCCAACAACACGGGCGAAAAACCGCTCATCATCGGCTCGGACTCACAGGTCCGCGCGCAGATGAACTATATCCATCGCGGCAACTACGGCCTCGTCAGCGAGGAGGAACTAGTGGCCGCAGGCGTACCGCGCAGCCGGGCTCGCGAACTCATGCGCATGAAACTGCGCTTCGCCTTCGGACAGATCCGCCACCCAAGCGAACTGCTGGACAAATGCGTCATCGGGGCCGACCCCGTAGAGATTCGTCCCGGCGTCACCATCCGCAGGCTGCGGCTCAACGTCTTCGAAATCGCCGCGGACAGCGAATCCGTCACCGTGGACCTCAACATGCCCCACAACGCCGCCTACGAAGCCCCCTATCCCCTCGGATTCCACGACATCGACCGTCAGTACTTCGCCGTGGTCCACTCCGGCTGCGGCGACGGCTGGGACATCAACCGCCCGGCCATGGCGTCCATCATCATGTTTCAGGGGCGCATCTACCTCATCGATGCCGGGGCGAACATCCTGCACAGCCTCACGGCGCTCGGCATCGGCATCAACGAGATCGAAGGCGTCTTCCACACCCACGCCCACGACGACCACTTCTGCGGACTGGCCACCCTCATGCGCAGCGACCACCGCATCCGCTACTACGCAGTGCCCCACGTGCGCGACTCGGTTGCCCGCAAGCTGGCCGCGCTGGTGGACCGCGACGTGGACGACTTCGCGCTCTACTTCGAGCCGCACGACCTCGTGGAAGGCGTGTGGAACGACATCGAAGGCCTCGAAGTGCGCCCGGCGTTCTCCCCGCATCCGGTGGAGACGACCATCATGTACTTCCGCGCGCTGGCGGGGGACGGCTACCGCTCCTACGCCCACCTCGCGGACATCGCCAGCCTGTCCGTCCTGAAGGGAATGATCGTGGACGACGAATCGCCGGGCATATCGCCCACCATGTACGGACGCGTGCTGGAGGACTACATCACCCCGGCGGACCTCAAGAAGATCGACATCGGCGGCGGGCTCATCCACGGCAACGCCGAGGACTTCGCCGAGGACAGCTCGGGCAAGCTAGTGCTCGCCCACGTGGCCCGCGACCTGACCGGCCGCGAGAAGGAAGTCGGCTCCGGCGCGCCCTTCGGCATGACGGACGTGCTCATCCCAGGGCATCAGGACTACGTGAAGATGTTCGCCTTCTACGCCCTACAGACCTACTTCCCCTCCGTGCCACGCCATCAATTGAAGATGCTCATGAACAACGACGTGGTCACCTTCAATCCGGAGTCCATCCTACTGCGCAAGGGCACCGTCCCCTCGGCCATCTTCCTCATCCTGACCGGTGCCGTGGAAATGCTCGACACCACGAGCGAGGTGCACAACATTCTCTCCGCAGGCGGGCTGGTCGGCGAAATCGCCGGCATGGTCCGCGCGCCCGTGCAGGAGACCTTCCGCGCCATGAACTTCGTGCGCGCCCTGCGCATCCCAAGCACGCTGTATTTGGAATTCGTGCGCAGGGGCGGGCTGTACCACGACATCGAGCGCCTTCAGGATCGCCGGGACTTCCTCCAGAAGAGTTGGCTCTTCGGCGAGTCGCTGTCGTACCCGGTTCAAAACATCGTCGCCAACGCCATGACGCCGGAGTCCCTCACGTCGGGGACGGACATCCTGCGTGGACGCACTGACAGGCGCGAGCTGTTTCTCGTGCGGGAAGGGGAGGTCGAGGTTCTCATCGGCGGCAATGTTCTGGAAACGCTCGGCTTCGGCGATTTCTTCGGCGAGGGCAGCGTACTGTTCAACACCCCCTGCGTGCACCGGGTCCGCTCGGTGAACGCCGTGCAGCTCTTCCGCATCACGCACGACGTCATCCTCGACATCCCCATTGTGCGCTGGAAGCTCTTCGAGACCTACGAGCGGCGCATGAAGCTCATGCTCAACCCGGAGCTGGTGGGGGGGTCCATCTTCCAGTGGCGCGACGAATACGCAACGGGCGTGCCCGCCATGGACGCCCAGCACAAGGAACTGCTGCTCGCCGCGGACAGGGTCTACCACGCCTTGATTCAAGGCCGCTCCCGCGCGGACCTCGAAGAATTCGTCAATTTCCTCGTCGCGTACGCCAAGGCCCACTTCGACGACGAGGAACAACTCATGCGCGAGCACGACTACCCGGACCTCGAAACCCACCACCGCCACCACATGCGGCTCATGGAGGAGGTCGAGGCGCACCTCGCGGCCTTCCGCTCCGGAGAGCTTCAACTCGACGCGGAATTCATGGAATTCGTCAAGGACTGGCTCATCAACCACATCCTGCTCGATGACCGTCAGTACGGCAACGCCTTCGGCACGCCCCGCACGGACTGACCGCCGTCACCCCGCAACCGATGCGGCATTCTCCCGGCGCAGGCGGACCATGAAACCCGCAATGCGCAGGGCTTCGTCCGGCAGACCCGCGAACTGCCCGTGCAGATGCCTGCGGGCGATGGCTGGCGCGTCGAAGTGCGAGGTGGACAGCACCTCGGCGCGCAGGCCATCCTGCGCGAGCATCGAGAGCACCTCGTCCATGCGCAGGCGGTTGGTGTAGAACCCAGCCTCGGCCACACCCGGCCGCTCCCAGAATCCGTCGCCAAAGCGCAGGTTGTTCAACCCACCGCCCAGATGATCGCGCAGATCCACCTGATGCGTCGCCGTTCCGCCCGGACGCAGGATGCGCGACAGCTCCCGCGAGATGTCCGCGAACTGCGCCCGACGCACATGCTCCAGCACCGCATTGGAAAAGAGAAAGTCCACGCAGGCGTCGGGCAGTTCCCGCAGGCTTGCGAGCCCGTGCGTGAGGTAAATGGCGTTGGCGCGGCGCAGATAATCATTGCGGTCCGCATAACACTCCTCAAGGCCGAGGGCCGTGGCGAGGCGGTCGTAGACCAACGGATCGCCATCCGCGAAATCTCCGACGTCGACGAGAATGGTCCGCGCCGAACCACGGGTGCGTGCAATGAGCGCGCTGGACAGGGCGTCGCCGCAGCCCAGTTCGAGGCAGACGAATCCCGGCCCGCCGTTGTAGTGGGCGAAATGCCTGTCGAACACGGCTATGGCATGGTTCGGGTCGTCCATGGCCCCGTGCCGGAACAGCCCCACCCTGCGCCACAGGCCGTAGTCTATCCCAAGGGGCCGCAGGGCCAGCTTCGCACCCATCCTCGCCCACCATGGAATGCCCATGTCCACCTCCGTGTCCAACGTGTCGCGGTCAATGGTTCCAATGTATTGCAGGTTGCACCCGGCCCGTCAACGCGGAACGCCCCCGGCGCACAACGCAAGCGGCCCGCCATCCGGAGATGACGGGCCGCGAAATGCCTATGCCGAGCGATGCCTAGTGGACGACGCTCACGCCAGCCTGCTCGAAGCTGGCCATTTCGTTGTAGATATTGACCGCGCCGCGCAAAACGCCCATGGCCACGGCGGCACCTGTGCCCTCGCCGAGGCGCAGCCCCAGATGGAGCAGGGGCGTCGCGCCCATGGCCTGCATGGCGCGCCCATGCCCCGGTTCCGCCGAGGCGTGGCTGAACACGCAGTAGTCCTCGGCGGCAGGACACATCTTCCACGCGGCTGCGTAGGCCGCCGTGGAGATGAAGCCGTCCACCACCACGAGGCAGCGATTCTTCGCCGCACCGAGGATGAGCCCCGCCAGCGTAGCGATCTCGTAACCGCCAAGCGCCGCGAGGATGCGCAAAGGATCGCCGCTGTCCACGGCGGCGGCATTGACGGACAGCGCCCTGCGGATGACGGCGGCCTTGCGCTCCACAGCCTGCGGGGACAGTCCCGTTCCGGGACCGGCCAGTTCCTCGGGTTCGAGGCCGAAGTACGCGCAGTACATGGCCGTGGACGGCGTGGTGTTGCCGATGCCCATCTCGCCGGTGCCGATGACGCGCACGCCCTCGGCATGTGCCGCATCGGCGAGGTCCAGACCGAGCAGTAGCGCAGAAAGGCACTGCTCCTCGCTCATGGCCGGGCCAACGGCGAGGTTGGCCGTTCCGGGCGCGACCTTGCGCTGGATGAGCTGCGGATGCTCCGGAAAGGTTCCGCCCGCGCACCCGGCGTCCACCACGCGCAGATCGATGCCATAGGTGCGGGTGAGCACGTTGATGCCCGCGCCGCCGTTCAGGAAATTCAGCACCATCTGACGGGTGACCTCCTGCGGCGACGCGCTCACGCCCTCGGCAGTCACGCCATGATCCCCGGCCACGGTGTAGATGCGGGCCGGATCGACAACGGGGGTCCCGCCGCCCTGAATGCAGAAAACCTTCGCCGCCAGATTCTCCAGCACCCCGAGGCTGCCGCGCGGCTTGGTCAGATTGTCCAGATGATGGCGGGCAAGCGGCTCAAGGGCCGGGTCCACCGGGCAAATGGCCGCGATGGCGGCCGAAAGGCGTTCCTTCATGTACATGCTCCTCGGTTGCGCACGGGACAGGACGGGATTCCCCGGCTCTGCGCATGCTGGAAATGGAATACATGCGCCCGTGTGAAATTGCAAAATTCATTGCCGCCATCAGGCATTGACAGTGGAAAACGAGTGTATATCGTGTCTCGTGCATACGGGTGGGACGCCCCGGCCTGCATCGTCATCCGGGCACTAGGACGCTGCGTATGCAACCGGACGCGCTCATGGTCCATCCATCCGCAACCGGACGCAGAAATAACGCAAAAACACCGGCGAATGCCGGTCGAAAGGAGTTCCCCATCATGACGAGCCAGCTGAAGACGGCTCTGCTGCTTGGGCTGCTGACAGCCCTCATCCTTCTGCTTGGCGGCGCCATGGGCGGCCGCGGCGGACTCTATGTCGCCTTCGTCCTCGCACTGGTGATGAACGTCGGCAGCTACTGGTATTCGGACCGCATGGTACTGGCCATGTACGGCGCGCGCGAGCTCTCGCCCGCAGACGCCCCGGCCCTGCACGCCATGGTCGAGGAACTCGCCCACAACGCGGGCGTGCCCAAGCCCCGCGTGGCCCTCATCCCGCAGGACGCCCCCAACGCCTTCGCCACCGGACGCGACCCCCAGCACGCTGTGGTGGCCGTGACGCAGGGCATCATGCGCCTGCTCTCCCCCGAGGAGCTGCGCGGCGTGCTGGCCCACGAGATGGCCCACGTCGCCAATCGCGACATCCTCATCCAGAGCATCGCAGCCACCCTCGGCGGCGTCATCATGTACGTGGCCAGCATGATCAAGTGGGCCGCCCTGTTCGGCTTCGGCGGGCGCGACGAGGAAGGCGAGGGGTCCAACCCCATCGTCGCCATCGCGCTGGCCATCGTGGCCCCCATCGCGGCCATGCTCATCCAGATGGCCATTTCCCGCTCCCGCGAGTACCTCGCCGACGAAACCGGCGCGCGCATCTCCGGCACCCCGCTGTATCTGGCCTCCGCGCTGGAGAAACTCACCACGTGGAGCCAGCAGGTGCCCATGCACGACGGTAGCCCGGCCACGGCGCACATGTTCATCGTCAATCCCTTCACCGGACAGCAGCTCGCCAACCTGTTCAGCACCCATCCTCCGGTCGAGGAACGCGTGAGCAGACTTCGGGCCATGGCGGGCGGACGGTAACTCCATGCGTCATCTCCTGCGAGCCGTTCTCGTGGCGGTGGCCTGCGTCCTCGCGGCGCACCCCGCCACCGCCGAAGACGTGGCGGTGGCGACCACCGCTCCCGTCGCCGACGACCTGCGCATGACGCCCATCGTGCGAGCGGTGCAGACCGTGGCCCCGGCCGTGGTCAACATCACCTCCGCCCGCGTGGTCGAGCGTGACGCCAACCCCTTCGGCGGGCTCATCGACGAACGGCTCATGAACCCGCTCCTGCGCGATTTCCTCGCCCCGCGCGGAACACGCCGCTACACTTACCAGAGCCTCGGCTCCGGCGTCATCATCGACGGCCACAAGGGCCTCGTACTTACCAACGCCCATGTCATAATGGGAGCCACCGCCATCAGCGTGCGCCTGCTCGACGGACGCAGCTTTCCGGCGGAGCTGGTCGGCTCCGACCCGGACTTCGACCTCGCGGTGTTGCACCTCGAAAACGCCGGAGACCTTCCGCAGGTAGCGCTTGGGCATTCCAACGACCTGCTCATCGGCGAGACGGTCATCGCCATCGGCAATCCCTTCGGCTTCTCCAACACCGTGACCACGGGCGTCATCTCCGCCCTCGGCCGCACCGTGCGCACCGAGCACGGCGCATACACGGACTTCATCCAGACCGACGCGGCCATCAACCCCGGCAACTCGGGCGGCCCGCTCCTCAACATCCACGGGGAGCTCATCGGCGTGAACACGGCCATTCAGGCCGACGCCGAGGGCATCGGCTTCGCCATTCCCATCGACAAGGCCCAGCGCGTGGTGGACGAACTCGTCAACGAAGGCGCGGTCCAGCCGGTATGGCTTGGCGTGTCCGGCCAGAGCGTGGACCAGCCCACGGCCAGCTATTTCGGGCTGGACGCCGTGCGCGGGCTGCTGGTCACCGAGATATTCCCCGACACGCCCGCCGCCGATGCCGGTCTGCGCCCGGGAGACCTCATCCTGTCCGTGGACGGCAACGCCGTCGAGGACAAGGAGCACTATCTCCAGCTCCTGCGCAACTACACCCGCGGCGAGACCATGCGCCTCAAGGTGCTGCGCGGCGGCGAAACGTTGAGCGTGACGGCCGAGCTTCGCCCCTTCCCCATGGACCGCGCGCTCAAGCTGGCGTGGGACCGCTGGGGCGTCGAAGTGCGGGAGGTTCCGGGCGGCGGTCTCGGTGTGGAGCGCATCCGCCACGGCAGCCCCGCGCAGACCCTCGGCCTTCGCGCCGGGGACACCCTGTTGAAGATGGGCGGCATGCGCCTCGTCCGGATGCAGGATTTCGTTCATTCCTTCATGCGCTACCGCATGCAGAATTCCCTGCTGCTTCTAGTGCAGCGGGGCGAGCGTGGCTACTACGTACGGCTTCGGATATAGCGCCCACGCGCCGTTACGGTCAGCCATGGCCGGAAAGACGCGGCGCAGCGTGTCTTGCTGTTTCCTAAGCCTTGACACGTGGGTAGGCAGGCGATATTCGGTTGTGCCTGGATGACGCGCCGTTTGCACATCCAGGCTTTCCTCGCCCCCATTCGGGGCGGGTAGGGAGAAAGCATTACCTTTCGGCGACGGAAGGGAAAATCCAATTGGAGGTATACGATGGGTTACAAAGTTACTGTTGACGTGGACAAGTGTGTCGGCGACGGCGAATGCGTGGACGTGTGCCCCGTTGAGGTGTACGAGCTCCAGGATGGCAAGGCTACGCCCGTGAACATGGAAGAGTGCCTGGGCTGCGAGTCCTGCGTGGAAGTCTGCGAGCAGGACGCCATCACCGTCGAGGAAGAGTAGTCTTACTCTTTCGCGATTCGCGACAGATGTTTTTTCAGAGGGAGCGGTGCCGGCACGTACCGCTCCCTTTGTCGTATCAAGGGACCGGCAAGGCCCCATCCCGCCGGACTTTGCTCTTTTTTTCGCGTTCGGGACTCGACAATCCGCAATCTGAACTTACCCTTCAGACCGTTGGACCAAACGCAAGCGTTCGGGCATAGCGGCCCGGATTCAGGGTGGAGTAGACCATGGAACTTGATTTCTCCGATATTTTCGAAAAGTACGAAGCCCTTGTCGCCGACGTGGACAAGGTTTTCGCCCACGTGCAGGCCGAGCACGGCGACTGCGTGAAGTGTAGCGTGGGCTGCAGCGACTGCTGCCATGCCCTCTTCGACTTGAGCCTCGTCGAAGCCCTCTACCTCAACACGAAGTTCAACGAACGCTTCGCCGGACAGGAGCGCAGCGACATCCTCGACCGCGCCGACGAGGCAGACCGCCAGACCTACAAGATCAAGCGCGAAGCCTTCAAGGCCTCCCGCGAGGGTGCCCTCGCCTCGGAAATCATGGATATGATCGCCAAGGCGCGCGTCCGCTGCTCCCTGCTCAACGACGAAGGCAAGTGCGACCTCTACGACTCCCGCCCGGTGACCTGCCGTCTCTACGGCGTGCCCACCGCCATCGGCGGCCGCGCGCACACCTGCGCCAAGGCAGGCTTCGAGCCCGGCAAGCAGTACCCCACCGTGCGCATCGAAAAGATTCAGGACCGGCTCATGGAGCTGTCCCGTGAAATCGCCGATGCCGTCGAATCCTCCTACGACCAGCTTTCCGAAATGCTCGTCCCGCTGTCCATGTCCCTCATGAACACCTACGACGCCGAATTCCTCGGCGCGGGCAGCAAGAAGAACGACGCACCCGCGGCCGCAGCGCCCGCGCAGCCGACCGCACCCGCTCCGGGAGCCGTCGCCGCCGAGGCCCTCTCCGGCAAGTCGTGCAGCACCTGCGGCGAAAAGCCCGGCTCCAGCGCCTGCGACACCTGCGGCGGCGGAACCGTCTGGGAAATCGGCGCATCCCCGGAGAGAAAGTAGATGCCAGCGCTCACGCCCGAACAGGAAGAACAAAAACGCCTGATGTACGACAAGATGTCGCCGCGCAGGCGGAAGTTCATCGACAAGATCGGCTACGACAACTGGGATCCCTTCCAGATCCCCTTCGAGCCCATGGACATCCGCCGCGACGAGACCAACCGTACCATCGAGGGACTCGTGAAGCAGTTCCTGCGTGAGCGGGGACAGCAGATCAAGGTCGGCGCCAGCTACAGCCGGGGCGCTCTCGAAGTGGCAATGGGTATCGTCAACAAGGACGAACGCTACCGGGCCATGTACGATTTCTGCGTGTGGTATTCTGAACTCCTGCGCCGCGAGGGCAAAGGGGAGATGAACTGGGAGTGGAAGTAATTCCCGGCGTTATGCGACCGGATAACCAAGGATACGAACATGACGACGCAAGCCAAGAACGTTGACGAGTATATTGCCGAACTCAGGTCCCAGATCGAGACCAACCCCCAGTGTGCGAGCCACCACTACAATCTCGGCGTCGCCTACCTGCACAAGCGCATGTGGCAGGAAGCCGAAAAGGCCTTCCGCGAGGCAGTGGACAACTCGCCCCGCATGGCCGAAGCCTATGTCCAGCTCGGCGGCATCTGCCTCCAGCGCGGCGACATCGACGGCTGCCTCAACATGAACAAGATCGCCAAGGACTGCCGCCCGCAGTTCGCCGTCCCCTTCGCCAACCTCGGCTTCTGCTACCTCCAGAAGGGCGACGTGGACCGCGCCATCGTCTACCTCAAGAAGGCCGTCAACCGCGATCCCGACTACGTGCAGGCCCTGTCCACCCTCGGCAGCGCCTACATCATGGACAAGCAGTTCGACGAGGCCGAGGCCCAGCTGCGCAAGGCCCTCGATCTCGCCCCCTCCTTCGGACCGGCATGGAACAACCTCTGCCTGCTCGAACTGGAGCGCGGCGACAAGGCCAAGGCGCGCGAACACGCCGACAAGGCCCGCGAGAATGGCTTTGCCGTGGCCGATGAGATCATGAAGGAACTCGGAGCCGAACAAGCCTAGAGGAGGCCGACATGGGCGGCTTTCGAAAGCTGAAGGAACAGGTGCGCCTCGTCCTCTCCGCCGACGACTGGAGGGACAGGGCAAAGGAACTCGACGCGCAGCCCACGGCCGCGCTCGTGGGCCCGCTGTTCTCGCTGCTTCTGGCCCCGCGGGAGGACGTGCGCTGGCGCGCCGTGACGCTCCTCGGGGCCACCGTGGCCCGCATGGCCACGCAAGACATGGAAGCCGCCCGCGTCGTCATGCGCCGCTTCATGTGGCACATGAACGAGGAATCCGGAAACGTGGGCTGGGGCATTCCCGAGTCCATGGCCGAAACCATGGCCCGCCACGAAGGCCTCGCCCGCGAGTTCCACCGCAAGCTCGCGTCCTACGTCCAGTGCCTCGACTGCCTGGGCGACGACAACTACATGGACCACCCGCCACTGCGACGGGCGGTCTACTGGGGACTGGGACGCCTCGCGCAGGTGCGGCCGGAACTCGTTCGTCACGCGCTACCGGACCTCCTGAAGGCCCTCATCAGCGAGAACGACCCCGCGTCGCGAGGATTCATCTGCTGGACCATCGGGCTGGTCGGGGAACCCGAGCACGCCGCCGCACTGGAGTCGCTTCTGCGTGACGCCTCCCCTGTGGACCTGTTCCGCGACGGCGAACTGGAACACACCACCCTCGGCGCTCTGGCCGCCGAGGCGCACACGGCACTGACCCGGCAAAGCCCCCTTCAGTGAATGATACAAGGAGATTTCCATGAAGGACGATAGGGGCCTCTACTACTATCCGAGCATGCAGACCCACGACGTGCGCATGTACGTCCGCGAAACGCCCGACGGAGACATCGAATTCCGCATGTGGCACAAGGACATGCCCCACGTCTGGGAAACCCACGAGTGGATTCCCATCGACGTGGTCAAGGCCGCGGCCGTGCAGTACGGCCACCCGGACCGCAATCCCATGGGACTCTATGACCTCGAAGTCGCCAAGCGCCTCATCCGTGAGGACCGCGTGCACCTCTGCTAGACTCCCCCGCTTCCGCCGACCACAAAGCCCCCGCCGCCCAGCGCCGGGGGCTTTTTCATGCCGCATGGCGCGCAGCGTGCCACCGTCGCCGCAGGCGCAACCGCTGCGCGGGGCAAGGCCTTCGGCGACCGGGGCGCTGCCCCGGACCCGCTCAAGGCCCGTGGGCCCTTGAGAATCCCAACATGGGTTTCGTCGCGCAAAGCCACACGGCGCGCCACAGGCAAACGGCCCATCGCATGTCGGGGGTCCAGGGGGCCAGCGGCCCCGTGGCCAGCGGAGCTAGCGGCTTGCATGCGTCAATGAACGAAACGGCTAGCCACTGCGCCAACCGCTGCGCGGCAAAACGCACGTTGGCGAAAATTCCCTGTTGACTTCTTATTGATAACGGTTACTATTAATCACAAGGACAACATCCCGCGTCGCCGCATTCGAAAATGGCAAGGTATTCACACGCTGCGGGCGGCCACGAGGCCGCCCGGCGGGAGCGGGAGCAAAGTCCTCGAAGGCGGCCGGGCAACCGCCGCCAACCAAAGCCACAAGGAGGACACCATGGGAATGCTCAAGAAGTTCAAGAATATAGAGATAGACTGGGACATGGAACCCGCCGACGCCGTTGCCTACTACCTTGAGTGGGGCAACACCGGATACGGGGGAAGCTACGAGAACCGAGTCCGCAGCAAGAGCGACGTCTCGAACTATTTCATCGTGTACAATTGGGAAGAAAAGCCCAAGGTCTGTCTCGTGAGACGCAATTCCGAGGGCGCGGAAGATTTGGCATGTCTCGTGGTGCCGGACGAGATCGGCCGCCGTTTCCAGCGCGAGGTAGGCCACAACAAGGGCGTCTACCCCATCAACAAGGAAATTCGCGGGTGGCTTGAGCGCGAGATATACGCCTAGCCGCGTGCAACACTGAATCGCCATGGGGGCCGGGATCATCCCGGCCCCCTTTTTTTGCATTGCCCACTGCGTTCGGACAGTTTTTTTGCACAGGACACTGGACGCACACGCACTCATTGGCCGGACGCATGGCATATCCGCCAGCTTCATCCCGGAAAGCGGAGCATGAACGGAATTTCACGCCAGACGCACGAGATGGGAACATTCCGAGCGACGAAAGGGCAGGATGTGCGCATTTGGACAATGTGCACAAGACGCAAAAGGGACGCTCAAACAAGTTCAAAAAAGCGCACATGCTTCATTCCAGACATGGAATGCGTTGCATGTCGCCCAAATAAGCGGCCAACAAACGCAAATGGAACCTGTTTCGCTACGGAGCATGCATCGGAATGCATGCAAGGTGCGCAAAGTATGTTGTTTGTCCAATCTGTTCGGGCATTTTGGGTTGACAAAGATTGGGAATCTTCCTAGCGTCTGGCAGGATTATTGATGAGAATGTGAATACGTTCACGACGTGTGAATGCCGCCGCCGATTTCGGCATAAGCGTGGACGGCAGGGAAAGGTGCGTCGTGGTGCGCGCCTTTTGGTTCGCGGGCGGCTCGTGTTGATGAGGCTGAACCACATTCAAAGATAATGGAGGTAAAAGAATGGCGAAACACGCAACCCCATTGTTGGACCAACTGGAGACTGGGCCTTGGCCTAGCTTCGTGTCCGACATCAAGCAGGAAGCCGAGCGGCGCAAAGCCAATCCGGACAATATCGAGTACCAGATTCCTGTGGACGTCTGTGACGACCTGCTGGGAATCCTCGAAATGTCCTACGAGGATGGCGAAACGCACTGGAAGCACGGCGGCATCGTGGGCGTCTTCGGCTACGGCGGTGGCGTCATCGGCCGTTACGCCGACCAGCCCGAGCGTTTCCCCGGCGTTGCCCATTTCCACACTGTCCGTGTGAACCAGCCCTCTGGCAAGTACTACAAGACCGACTACCTGCGTAAGCTCATGGATCTGTGGGACTTCCGCGGTTCCGGTCTGACCAACATGCACGGCTCCACCGGCGACCTCGTGTGGCTCGGCACCACCACTCCCCAGCTTGAGGAGATCTTCTGGACGCTGACCCACGAGCTCAACACCGACCTCGGTGGTTCCGGCTCCAACCTGCGTACTCCCGCTGCCTGCCTGGGCCAGTCCCGCTGCGAATTCGCATGCTACGACACCCAGGACCTCAGCTACCACATGACCAATGAGTACCAGGACGAGCTGCATCGTCCCGCCTTCCCCTACAAGTTCAAGTTCAAGTTCGACGGCTGCCCGAACGGCTGCGTGGCTTCCATCGCCCGTTCCGACTTCTCCGTCATCGGCACCTGGAAGGACGACATCAAGGTCGACCAGGAAGCCGTCAAGGCCTACGTCGCCGGCGAGTTCCGCCCCAACGCGGGTGCGCACTCCACTCGCGACTGGGGCAAGTTCGACATCCAGAAGGAAGTCGTTGACCTGTGCCCCACCGGTTGCATGAGCTGGGATGGTTCCAAGCTGACCATCGACAACAAAGAATGCTACCGCTGCATGCACTGCATCAACACCATGCCTCGCGCTCTGCACATCGGTGACGAGCGTGGCGCTTCCATCTTCGTCGGTGCCAAGGCCCCGATTCTGGATGGCGCGCAGATGGGCTCCCTCCTCGTGCCTTTCGTGCCCGTCGAAGAGCCCTACGACGAGGTCAAGGAAGTCGTCGAGAACCTGTGGGATTGGTGGATGGAAGAAGGCAAGAACCGTGAGCGCATTGGTGAGACCATCAAGCGCCAGGGCTTCCAGAAGCTTCTGGAAGTCACCGGTATCAAGGCCGATCCCCGCCACGTGCAGGAACCCCGCTCCAACCCCTACATCTTCTGGAAAGAAGAGGATGTTGAGGGTGGCTGGGACCGCGACATCAACGAATTCCGCAAGAGACATCAGAGATAGGGGGATTAGACAATGGCATTCATTTCCGCTGGCTACAATCCCGCAAAACCGATGGAAGGCCGTATCACCGACATCGGCCCCAGAAAATACGACGAGTTCTATCCGCCGGTTATCGCGAAGAACAAGGGTAAGTGGCTGTACCACGAGATCATCGAGCCTGGCATGCTCATGCACAAGGCCGAGAGCGGCGACGAAGTCTACACCGTGCGTGTGGGCGCTGCCCGTCTGTGCTCCGTGGGCTACGTCCGCGAGATCTGTGACGTCGCCGAGAAGTTCTGCGGCGGCTACGTCCGCTGGACCACTCGTAACAACGTCGAGTTCATGGTCGAGGACCTCGAGACCGCCAAGGCTCTCAAGGCCGATCTGAACTCCCGCAAGTTCCCCGCTGGTTCCCACAAGTTCCCCGTGGGCGGCACCGGCGCCGGCATCACCAACATCGTCCACACTCAGGGCTGGGTGCACTGTCACACCCCCGCCACTGACGCTTCCGGCACCGTCAAGGTTGTCATGGACGAGCTGTTCGAGGAGTTCGGCGCTCACAACATGCCCGCTCCCCTGCGCATCGCCATGGCTTGCTGCCTGAACATGTGCGGCGCGGTGCACTGCTCTGACATCGCCATCCTCGGCTACCACCGCAAGCCCCCCATCATCGACCACGAGTACCTCGACAACCTGTGCGAGATCCCGCTGGCCGTTGCCGCTTGCCCGATGGGCGCCATCCGTCCGTCCAAGACCGAGATCAACGGCAAGACCGTCAACTCCGTCGCCATCAAGAACGAGCGCTGCATGTTCTGTGGCAACTGCTACACCATGTGCCCCTCGCTGCCCCTGTCCGACAGGGACGGTGACGGCCTGGTCATCATGGCTGGCGGCAAGATCTCCAACCGCATCAGCAATCCGAAGTTCTCCAAGGTCGTCGTGGCCTTCATCCCGAACGAGCCGCCCCGCTGGCCCACACTGGCCAAGGTTATCCGCCAGATCGTGGAAGCCTACCGCACCGACGCCCGCAAGTACGAGCGCCTGGGCGTCTGGGCTGAGCGCATCGGTTGGGAGCGCTTCTTCGAGAAGTGCGGCCTGGAGTTCTCCGAGCACCTGATCGACGACTTCCGCGATCCCGCCTACTACACCTGGCGTCAGACCACTAACTTTAAGTGGTAGGATAAGCCTTCAACAGAGGCGCGGGCTTCGGCCCGCGCCTCGATTACCTAGGAGAGGTGCTACTATGGCTCTCGATATGGCTGAAGCCAAACAGCAGATCATTGATTTCTGCCAGTCCAAGTCCAAGAGCAAGTTTTACTTCAATGACTTCACGAAGCTCTTCCCTGACGAGAAGGCCCGTGACGTCAAGAAGATCCTCACCGCTCTGGTGAACGAAGAAGTCATGGAGTTCTGGTCCTCCGGCTCCACCACCATGTACGGCCTCAAGGGCGCTGGCAAGCAGGCCGGTGCCGAGGGCGAGGATTAAGCACCTAGCCCGTCGCCGTTTCGCCATCCAACAGGGGGCGAATGGTGGCTTGCACCCCTCCGGGATGCAACGATCCAGAATCAAAGCCGATTCTCCGGGCCGCCCTTGCGGCGGTCCCGAAGGATCGGCTTCGTCGTAGGAGAATCTCCCCCTTGAATCCGCTGCGCCTTCCGCGTCTCGTCGTCACCGGCCTGTCCGGTGGGGCGGGAAAGACCATCAATTCCCTGGGGCTCACCCGCGCATGGGTCGAGGACGGCCGCACCGTCGCGCCCTTCAAGAAGGGCCCCGACTACATCGACGCCATGTGGCTCGGCCTTGCCGCGCGGCGTCCCGCCTCCAACATCGACCCCTTCTTCATGAGCGACGACACGATGCGCGCCGTGCTCCATGACCGAGCGCTCGGCTGCGACGTGGCCGTCATTGAGGGCAACCGTGGTCTCTTCGACGGCATGGACGTGGAAGGCTCGTGCTCCACGGCCAGCGTGGCCCGCGCCCTCGAAGCGCCGGTGCTCCTGTCGCTGGACTGCACGAAGATGACGCGTACCGCCGCCGCCGTGGTGGCAGGTGTGGCGAATTTCGAACAGGGCGTGCGCATCGGCGGGGTGATCCTCAACCGCACGGCGGGTGAGCGCCACCGCGCCATCTTGCGCTCCGCCATCGAACAGTACACGGACGTCCCCGTTCTCGGCGCGCTCCCCAAGATTTCCCCGGACCCCATCCCAGAGCGCCATATGGGGCTGGTGTCCAACCGCGAATACGCCGGGCAGGAGGACATCCTCGCCAATCTCGCCCGCATCATGCGCGAGAACACGGACCTCGACCGCATCTGGTCCATGGCGTGCTCCGCGCCTACGCCCACGCTGCCCGTGCCCGCACTGTGGCCCGCTCCGGCCCCGGAACCGGACGTGATCATCGGCTACGTGCGCGACGACGCGCTGTGGTTCTACTACGAGGAAAATCTCGAAGCCCTGCGCCGCGCCGGGGCACGGCTGGTGAAACTCTCGCTGGTGGATGACGCGCCGTGGCCTACCATCCACGGCCTATATCTCGGCGGCGGCTTTCCCGAAACCCTCGCCGCCCGCCTGTCGGCCAACACCGCCGGGCGCGAACGCGTGCGCGCGCTGGCCGACGCGGGACTTCCCCTCTACGCCGAATGCGGAGGCTTCATGTACCTCGGCAAAAGCGTTACCTTCGAGGGCAAGGACCACCCCATGGCCGGGGTGCTCGACATACGCACGGTCTTCGAACCGCGCCCGCAGGGGCTGGGCTACAGCGAGGCCGTCGTGGATCGCGAAAACCCGTTCCATCCGCTGGGCGCTCGCCTCGTTGGGCACGAATTCCACTATTCGCGCTGCGTGGCCGACGGCGCGGAACAGCCGACCACGGTCCTCGACGTCGTGCGCGGCACCGGCACAATCGCCGGGCGCGACGGAATCGTGCGGGATAACGTCTTCGCGGGCTACATGCACATCCATGCCCTCGGCGCTCCATGGTGGGCACCACACTTCGTCGCTGCGGCACGACGCTTCCGCGACGAGGGAGCCTAACCGCTCACGAACGGACAAGGCGGTCAACAGATGAAGCTGGCGGTGCTTTCGGACATTCACGGCAATCTGAACGCCTTCGAGGCGGTGCTTGCGGACATGGACGCCGTCGGCGTCGACGAAATCGCAAGCCTTGGTGACATCATCGGCTACGGCCCGAATCCGGACGACTGCGTGGCCCTGCTGCGCTCGCGCACGTCCCTTTCCGTGCTCGGCAACCACGAGCACGGCGTCCTGCGCGAACGCCACCGCGTGTGGTTCGGCGAAAAGCCACGTATCGCCGTCGAGATCACCGCCGCCCTCATCTCCGCGGACACGCGCGCCTATATCGCCTCCCTGCCCCGTGCCATCGTCTTCCGGGGCATGCGCTTCGTACACGGCTATCCACCGGACAGCCCCTACTTCTACCTCTATGCCGCCGACGAGGAACGCCTTGCGCGAACCTTCGCCCGCCTCGCGGAGGACATCTGCTTCGTCGGGCACACGCACATGCTTGAACTCGTCGCCGACGACCACGGCACTCCCGTTCGCACGACGCTCACCCCCGGAGTGCACACGCTCCCGCGCGACCGCAAGCACATCGTCAACGTGGGCAGCGTCGGCCAGCCGCGCGACGACTTCGACCGCCGCGCGAAGTACGTCATATTCGACACGCAAACCCGAACCCTCGAAGTGCGGCTTGTGGCCTACGACGCCCGCCCCATGGCCGAGCGCATGCTCGCGCAGGGCGTTCCCGAGGTCTTCGCGCGCAGACTGTTCGAGTAGCCATGCGCAGCATCGCTCAGTACGAAATTCTCGGTCTGCTCGGGCGCGGCGGCATGGGCGCGGTGTACAAGGTCCGCAAGGCGGACGGTCCTATCGTGGCTCTCAAGATTCTTGCCCCCACGGAACTCCTCGAAGCGGTGGCCGGGCGTGACGAACTCGAACGGCGCTTTCTGGCCGAGGCCGAGGCCATGGCTGACATCCGCCACCACAACGTCGCCACAGTGCTCGACACCGGGCGCGACGCCGCCGGACGCCCCTTCTTCACCATGGAATACTGCTGCGACAACGTCGGCGCACTCATCGGCGAGACCTACCGCGTGGAAGCCCCCTCGCGCGTACTGCGTCTCGACCGCGCCACAGACATCGCCGCGCAGGCCCTCAACGCCCTCGCCTGCCTGCACGACTCGGGCATCGTCCACCGCGACATGAAGCCCTTCAACCTGCTCCTCGCGCCGGACGGCACGGTCAAGCTCATCGACTTCGGCCTGTCGCGCCTGCGCGGAGAACGCATGCGCCTGCACGGCTCGGAACGAGTTGGCTCGCCCTACTACGCCGCACCGGAGCAGGAAGCCGCGCCGGACGCCGCCGACGCCCGCGCCGACCTCTACGCCGTTGGCGTCATGCTCTTCCGCATGCTGACCGGGCATCTGCCCGAGGTCGCCAACCAGCCCGCCAGCCATTTCAATCCGGAACTCGACGCGACATGGGACGCCTTTCTCCGCCAGTCACTAGCCCGCGACCGCGAGGAACGCTTCCCCACCGCCCGCGCCATGCGCGACGCCCTCGCTGCACTCGTCGCAGCATGGCGCGAGCGCATCGACGCCACCTGCGCCCTGCCCAACATCTCGCCCGACATCGCACCGGACGTGGAGCACCTCGTGGAAACGTGGACCGCACCCCTGCGCGCCACGCCCCTGCGCACCGGTACCGTGGACGCGGACGCAGCCTTCGACGTGGACGACCTTGGCCGCCCCATCGCCTTCTGCGCCAACGACTTTCAGGACCGAGGCGACACCGTGTACGACGCGACCACCGGCCTTGTCTGGCAGACGGGCTGTTCTGCGCAGGCCATGGACTGGACCGAGGCCGAGGCCTACGCCCGCGCCCTTGGCTCCGCGCGCTTCGCCGGGTATGACGGATGGCGGCTGCCCACAGCGCCGGAACTGCTCTCCCTCGTCACGCCGGTTCGCAAGGGACGCGACTTCTGCGTGGAGTCGCTCTTTTCCACGGCCTGCAAGCGCCTGTGGACCGCGGACCACCGGACGCACACCGCCGCGTGGTACGCCGACATGGAACTCGGCTTCCTGTGGCGGCACGACCTGACCTGCCGCAACTGGGTTCGCGCCGTGTGCTCGACTCAGACGGTCCCAAGGAGATAATCACATGAGCATGACGTGCAGACCGCTTCTCCCGGACGAAACCGCACAGGCCGCGGCCCTCATCGAGGAATCGTTCGACCACGGCGTGGCCCCGCTTTATCCACGCGAAGGCATTGAGGAATTCAAGAGCTTCGTCACACCGCAAAGCCTCCGGGAGCGCCTCTCCGGAACAGGCTTCGCCTTCGCCGCGGAGCGCGACGGCACGCTCGTCGGCGTCGTGGAGGTGCGCGACGGGCACCACATCGCCATGCTCTTCGTCGCCCCGCACTGCCAGCGGCAGGGCATCGGGCGCATGCTCCTCCGCCATGCCACCACGGCCTGCCTCGAACGCGACCCGACCCTTGACGCGATAACGGTCTTTTCGTCGCCCAATTCCGTCGGCGCTTACAAGCGCTTCGGATTCGCGGCCGACGGCCCGGAACAGGAGAAGAACGGCATCCGCTACACGCCGATGACACTCGACCTGTCCCAGACACGCAACTGACTGCCGCAGGGATCACCGGAAGCGCCCACAGTGGGCACGGTTCCCTCGACGGCACACCTGAAGGAAGGAATATAAGGACAATGACTCAGGAAAAGACCAGAACGCATTGCGAACAGTGTGGCACCTGCTGCCGCAAGGGCGGCCCGTCGCTGCACCGCGACGACCTGCGCCTGTTCGCAGAGGGAATCCTCGGATTCGGCGACGTGGTGACCCTGCGCCGTGGCGAATTCGTCCACGACCAGATCACCGGCCAGCTCGCCCCGTTGGAAGAGGAACTCGTGAAGCTGCGCGGCACGGGCCTGTCGTGGTCCTGCGCGCAGCTCGAACTGGACGGCAACATGTGCCGTATCTACGACAACCGCCCCGTGGAATGCGCCGCCCTCAAATGCTGGGACACCGCAGAGGTCGAGGCCATGTACGCCGTGGACCGCATCGTCCGCGCGGACATCCTGCCCGAGGGCCATCCCCTGCTCGACCTCGTCGAGGCGCACGAGGCCGAATGCCCCTACGAGCGTCTTGAGGACGCCATGCTCGGCTTCGTCAACGACGATCCCGGCGCGGAGGCCGCAGTCTTCGAAATGATCGACTACGACGCCAACTTCCGCACCGTGTTTCGCGAACGCACCGGCGCGTCCGCCGAGGATTGCGACTTTCTCTTCGGCCGCCCGCTGCACCGCACCATCCGCCAGTACGGCGTGGACATCGTCACCCGCGATGGCCGAAGCCGCCTTACGCGAATGGCGCACCCCTAACGCACGTTTCTACAACACTGTCTCCACGGCCCCCGCGCAACCGCCGGGGGCCTTTTTCATCCGCGCCCGGCCTCGGCCTGCGCTTCGCCCTGCGCCTGACGCTTGTAGAGCCGATAGCCGGGGCACCACGATATGTGCCAGCGCCAAATGCGGGCGATGAGGGATTGCGGACGACGCTCCGCAAAGCGCCGTAGCGGGCAGATTTCACACATGGGTTTCAAAAATGGCATCGGTGTCCTCCCGCGTTGAGATGATACGCCACGCCGCCCGTTGCCGACGGCTAGGCGCTTGGCCTGTCCAGACTCCGATAGTTGATGGCCTCGGCCAGATGGCCGCATTCGATGCGCTGCGCACCATCGAGATCGGCAATGGTCCGTGCGATGCGCAGCACGCGGGTGTAGGCGCGGGCCGAGAGGCCGAGGCGATGCACGGCCTTTTCCAGAAAGGCATGCTCCATCTCGGACAGGGCGCAGTGGCGCTCCAAGAGCCGCCCGCCAAGATCGGCGTTGGTCAGCACGCCCTGCCCGGCATAGCGCCTCGCCTGCACCTCGCGCGCGGCCTGAATGCGCGCCCGCATGCCCGCCGAATCCGCGCCGCAACCAGAGGCCTTGAGGTCCTCATACTTCACGGCGGGCACTTCCACATGCAGATCGATGCGGTCCAGCAGGGGGCCAGACAAGCGCGAGCGGTAGTTGGCGATCTGATGCGGGGAACAGGTGCACGCGTGGGCCGAATCGCCAAGGTAGCCACACGGGCACGGATTCATGGCCGCCACCAGCATGAGGTCCGCAGGATAGGTCAGGGACACGGCGGCGCGGGAGATGGTGACCCGCCCGTCCTCCAGCGGCTGGCGCAGGACTTCCAGCACGTGCTTCTTGAACTCCGGCAACTCGTCGAGGAAGAGCACGCCGCGATGCGCCAACGAAACCTCGCCGGGGCGCGGATGCGCGCCGCCGCCGATGAGTCCGGCATCGGAAATGGTGTGATGCGGACTCCGGAATGGGCGCGACACGCACAGCGCCCTGCCGTCCAGCAGTCCGGCCACGGAGTAGACCTTGGTCACTTCCAGCGCCTCGTCGAAGCCGAGCGGCGGAAGCACCGTGGGGATGCGGCTGGCGAGCATGGTCTTGCCGCTGCCGGGAGGTCCGATGAAAATGAGGTTGTGCCCGCCAGCGGCCGCGATCTCAATGGCACGCTTGGCGTGCTCCTGTCCCTTGACCTCGGCGAAGTCCATGGGGAAATTCTCGCGGTCCGCCCAGAGTTCGTCGAGCCCGTTCGTCACAGGAGCGGCGTCGGCATCACCCGTCACAAGACGCACGGCGTCAGCGAGGGTCTGCGCGGCATAGACGGACACGCCGTCCACGACCGAGGCCTCGGCGGCGTTGACGGCGGGCACGATGAGCCCCCGCGCCCCGTCATCGCGTGCGCGCACGGCCAGCGGCAACACCCCGGACACGCCCTTGAGTTCCCCAGTCAGGGACAGTTCCCCGGCCAGAAACCAGCCATTCAAACTTTCGGCGTCGAGCACACCGGCACCGGCGAGCAGGCCGAGGGCGAGGGGCAGATCGTAGGCGCTCCCCTCCTTGCGCAGATTGGCCGGAGCGAGATTGACGGTGATGCGCGAGGGCGGAAGCCTGAATCCGCAATTGCGTAGCGCGGCCATCACGCGTTCCTTACTCTCGCGCACGGCCCCTTCGGCCAGCCCGACCATGGTAAAGGCGGGCATGCCGCATCGCGAAAAATCCACTTCGAGTTCGACCTTGAAGGCGTCGATACCCATGAGGGCAGCGCAGGAGGCTTTAGCGAGCATGTGAACATCCATGAAGAAAATTCGTGAAGAGGCAGTTCGCGTTTTCAATACATCCTTACACATATCAGCGCAACCACCCGCTGCCTCACGAAATTCCTCCACCACTCCCCAAAACAGAACAAGAGCATTGCACTGCCTTCTTTGATGCGGTAACCAAATGCGCTACACCAACACCCATCTGGAAACAGGAAACATGCACCACCACGCACGCTATTTTCTGGCTCAGCTCTCTCTCCCGGTCCGCAAGATCATGGCTGCAACCGCAGTCGACTGTGCGCGCCATGTTGCGCAGACACTCGGCTTCAACAAGACAGAAATCTTCGGCGTCAAAATGGCCGTTGAAGAGGCCTTCATCAATGCAACGAATTACTATCCGGACGAAGTAGGCCCGGATGAACTGATATATTTAGACTTTTTCGTCGAAAACGACGCGCTAATCATTTCCGTCAGGGACAAAGGCATCCCTTTCGATCAAAAACGCGCTGCACAATTCTCCGCAGACAACTCCTGCAATTCCGACGCACGGGCAATGCACACGTTCATGGATTCGGTCACGGTCCTTTCCCATGGCCGCGACGGCAGAGAGGTGCGCCTGACCAAGAGGATTCAAACTGGAACCCTGCCCGCCGAACTGGTTGACGACAAACAGGCATCAGTCAAAAAACCGCGTACAACAGTGAAAGCGCCACTCATACGTCTGGCCCGCCGTGCAGACGACCTCGCCGAAGTCTGCCGGTTGGCATGGCGCTGTTATGGATTCACCCACGAGGAACTTCTCTACGACCCCGGCTTGCTAACCGAAAAGGTCGCCAAGGGAGAATTCAAATCCGTCATCGCGATCGACCCGGAGAGTGGGCGCATTTTCGGGCACATCGGGCTCAAGTATCACTGCCCTGACGACCCGGCCCCGGAACTGGGGCTGGCATTCGTGGACCCGGCATTTCGTTCGCCACAGGTGCCGCTGAAAATGGCCAACGTCCTCTTCGACATTGCGGAAGCGGATGGGGCCAAGGGGATTTTCGACTGCTCCGTCACCACGCATACGTTTTCGCAAAAGGGCATGCAGGACAGGGGTTCCAGGCCATGCTGCATCATGCTGGGCATCGCCGCTTCCGGCATGCAGGCCAAGGAACTGAAGACCTCCCGACAGGCCAAGGGTTCTGTCGTGAACCACTACTATGCCTTCGATCACTCCCGCCGCACGATCTACATCCCGCCACATCATCAGGCCATGGTGAACGACATATACGGCTGGATGGAAGTCCCGAGGGACTTCGGAACACCCGCCGTCACTCCCCCTGCTGAGACCTCCTCCATCAGCGTTATCGACCTTCCGGACGCACTCAACGCGAGCTTCATCATCGTCCACGCCATCGGCGCGGAAACGGCGGCCGAGGTGGGCATCCGGCTGCGTCAATGCCGCACCATGCGAAAGGATGCCGTGTTCGCCTTCATCCCGACCAACGACGCCGCGTCGCCAGCCCTTGTCGAGCAGTGCGAGGCCATGGGGTTCTTCTTCTCGGGCGTCATGCCGCACATCCATGGGGGAGAGGACCGGATACTCCTGCAGTTCGTAGATATCCCCATCAATCTTGATGCGATCAAGGTGTATGGCGACATGACCAGGACGCTCTTCGACTACATCACGCGCGAACAGCTCAAGGCTCTCGGCCCGCGCTAACCCCTCGCCATCATCCGGCGCACGCGATGCGGACCCCACGCAAGACGTGCGGCCAATCCATGCGTTCAGACGCAAAAAGGGGCCGATCCCTGCGGACCGGCCCCATACATGCGGAAAGGCAAACCTCGACTACGTGGCGGCTACTCCACGAGGCTACCGAGGCGGCTCCAGCGGATGCTGAAAGGCCCGTCCCACGACCAGTAGATGCGCCACGCCTTGCCCACAATCTGCGAACGGTCCACGAAGCCCCAGTAGCGGGAGTCCGAGGAGTTCTCGCGGTTATCGCCCATACAAAAGTACTTGTTGTCGGGCAGGGTGACCGGGCCGAAATTGTGGGCCGGGGGGAAGTTCTTGGCCGGAAGTCCAGCGAGGTACGGTTCGTCGAGGCGCTCCCCATTGCGGTAGACGACGTTGTCGCGCATCTCCAGCGTGTCTCCGGGCAGGCCGATGACGCGCTTGATGTAGTCCTTGGACTCGTCGAGGGGATAGCGGAAGACGATGATGTCGCCGTGCTCGGGGTCGGAGATCGGAACGACGGTGATGTCTGTGAAGGGGACCTTGATGCCGTAGAGGAACTTGTTGACCAGCAACTGATCGCCGATCTGCAGGGTTTCAAGCATGGAACCCGAGGGAATCTTGAAGGCCTGCACCACGAAAGAACGTATGAAAAACGCGAGGATCAGCGCAATGATGAGCGCCTCCGCGTAGTCACGTACAACCTTGTGCCATCTGGGATTCATGAGTGTGTCCTGTCGCGTTTCCGGAAGAAAGGGGCGAACGCATGGCGCGGCCCCTTTCCCGAGGTTGAGTCCGAAGCGGCGGGCGTTCCCGCGCCCGTCTCTAGTCCGAATCGGCCTTGAGGGCGGCGAGGAAGGCTTCCTGCGGAATCTCCACGCTACCCATCTTCTTCATGCGCTTCTTACCCTCTTTCTGCTTTTCGAGGAGCTTGCGCTTTCGGGTGATGTCGCCGCCGTAGCACTTGGCCGTGACGTTCTTGCGCAGGGGGGCGTTGCGTTCGCGGGCGATGACCCGCGTGCCGATGGCCGCCTGCACGATCACTTCGTAGAGCTGACGGGGGATGGAGTTCTTAAGCTTCAAGGCCACGGCACGGCCGTAGCGCGCGGCGCGCTCCCGGTGCACGATGACCGCCAGCGCATCGACGACGTCGCCATTGATGAGCATATCGAGCTTCACGAGGTCGGCCTCGCGGAAGTCGATGAACTCGTAATCCATGGACGCGTAGCCCTTGGTCACGGACTTCAGCTTGTCGAAGAAATCATAGACGATTTCCGCGAAGGGCAGCTCGTAGGTGATGATGACCCTCGTGGACGTCAGGTAGCGCATATCCTTCTGGATGCCGCGCTTCTCCTCGCACAGCTTGAGCACCGCGCCCACGAACTCGTTGGGCACATGGATTTCCATGCGCACGAACGGCTCGGCCAGCGAGGCGATGGACTGCTGTTCCGGCAGCTTGCTCGGATTGTCGATGACAAGGACGGTGCCGTCGGTGGCGGTGACCTTGTAGGCCACGGACGGAGCCGTGGCGATGAGCTTGGCTCCGAATTCGCGCTCCAGCCGCTCCTGGATGATCTCCATGTGCAGCAGGCCGAGGAAGCCCGCACGGAAACCGAAGCCGAGAGCCTGCGAGGTCTCCGGCTCGAAGCGGAAGGCCGCGTCGTTGAGCTGGAGCTTTTCGAGGGCGGTCTTCAGCGGGTCGTACTCGGCGGGTTCCACCGGGTACAGGCCGCAGAAGACCATGGGCTTGATTTCCTTGAAGCCGGGGAACGGCGTGGTCGTGGGATTACGCATGAGGGTGACGGTGTCACCCACGGGCGCATCCGAGAGGTCCTTCATGTTGGCGCACATGAATCCCACGTCACCGGGGCCGAGTTCGGGAACGTCCTTGGCCTCGGGCGAGAACACGCCGAGGTTGGTGGTCTCGAAGGCCCGCCGGGTGGAGTGGATGAGGATGCGGTCACCCTTTTTGATGGTGCCGTCCAGAATGCGGAACATGACCACCACGCCGCGGTACGAGTCGTACCACGAGTCGAAGATGAGCGCGCGAAGCGGAGCCTCCGGGTCGCCCTTGGGCGCGGGCAGCTTCTCCACGATGGCTTCGAGGACGGCGTCCACGTTAAGCCCGGTCTTGGCGCTCACGCTGATGGCGCTGGAACAGTCCAGCCCGATGATCTCCTCGATCTCGCTGGCCACGCCGTCCGGATCGGAGCTTGGCAGGTCGATCTTATTGAGCACCGGAATAATTTCGAGATCGTGCTCCAGCGCGAGGTACACGTTGGCCAGCGTCTGGGCCTGCACACCCTGCGTGGCGTCCACCACGAGGAGCGCGCCCTCGCACGCAGCCAGCGAACGCGAGACTTCATAGGAAAAGTCCACGTGTCCGGGCGTGTCAATGAGGTTGAGCACGTATTTGCGCCCGTCCTTCGCCGTATAGGGGATGCGGACGGTCTGCGCCTTGATGGTGATTCCGCGCTCGCGCTCCAGTTCCATCTTATCGAGGTACTGTTCGCGCCGCTCCCTGTCGCCGACGAGTCCGGTCAATTCGAGAATCCGGTCGGCCAGGGTGGATTTGCCGTGGTCGATATGCGCAATGATGCTGAAATTTCTGATATTGCTTGTGCTGCTCATATGTTGTCGACGATGAAATCGGAAAAAAGTGGTTCCGCCCGATCGGACGTGGAGACTTCTCTACGGCATTTGCCAGCACAAGTCTAATACCTGTTGCACCCGCAGGGAAGTCCCCTGCATCACAACGCTCTGCCCCGCACCGACGCACCCCCTGCCTAGGCACCCCCTCCGCCCTGCACCGTACACCTCCGCCGCCCGGAATTGCCCGTCCCCCCGCACCGGATTGGAATCCTTCACCATCGTGAAAAACGACCAAAGGACTTGATTGTTTGTGCAAACGAATGTATCAAGACACCCTTATTTTCCGCAAAGGTAACTTTTGTAGCTGATTTTTTGCAACGCAAAAATTAGCAGGGGAAAAAGTTTCCAAACGAAAAATTTTGGCAATAGTTTTTTTCTTTTCGGCATTGTCCGGCTCCAATCCGGACGGTCTTGACAGATTACCGGTTCACACAAGGAAGGGATTTCAATGACCTCGAATCAGGAGACGTGGGGCTCCCGCGCGGGATTCATCCTCGCTGCGGTGGGTTCCTGCATCGGCCTCGGCAACATCTGGCGCTTCCCGTACATGGTGTACGAAAACGGCGGCGGCGCGTTCCTCATTCCCTATTTCGTCGCGATGCTCACCGCGGGCATTCCGCTCCTGATCCTCGAATTCGCCATCGGGCACAAGTTCGAAGGTTCCGCACCCCGCATCTTCGCCTCCATCTCGCGCCGCTGGGAGTGGCTGGGCTGGTGGCAGGTGATGGTGGCCTTCGTCATCTCCCTGTACTACGTGGCCGTCATCGGCTGGGCCATCTCCTACGTGTGGTTCGCCATGACGCAGGCCTGGGGTACCGACACAGGCACATTCTTCATGAACACCTTCCTGAACGTCACGGACTCCCCGCTCAACTTCGGCGGCATGAACTGGCCCGTCTTCGGCACCATCGTCCTCGCGTGGGGCGCATGCTGGGGCATCCTGTTCGGCGGCGTGCAGACCGGCATCGAGCGTGCCAACAAGATCTTCATGCCCCTGCTGATCATCCTCGTGCTCATCATCATGGGCCGCGTGCTGTTCCTGCCCGGCGCCATGGAAGGCCTCAACTGGCTCTTCAAGCCCGACTTCGCCGCCCTGACCAAGGGCAGCGTGTGGATCGCCGCATACGGCCAGATCTTCTACACCCTCGGTGTGGGCTTCGCCATCATGGTCACCTACGCCAGCTACCTGCCCAAGGATTCCGACGTAAACAACAACGCCGTGATGACCGTGTTCATCGACGGCGGATTCGCCATCCTCGCGGGCATCATGATCTTCGGCGTGCTGGGCTACATGGCCGCCGCCAAGGGCGTGGCCGTGAACGAGGTCGTCAGCTCCGGCGTGGGCCTGTGCTTCGTGACCATTCCGCAGGCCATCAACTTCCTGCCCATGCCCAAGGTCTTCGGCACTCTGTTCTTCACCGCCATCGTGGTGGCTGGCATCTCCTCCCAGATCTCCATCTGCGAGGCTTGCGTCGCCGCCATCCGCGACAAGTTCGACATCTCCCGCAAGACCGCCGTCACCGCATACTGCCTGGCGGGCTTCGCCGGAAGCGCCATCTTCGCCTGCGACGGCGGCCTGCTGGTGCTTGACGTTGTCGACCACTTCATCAACAACTTCGGCGTGCTTATGACCGGCCTCGTGGAGATCACCGCCATGGCGTGGCTCTTCAACATCGAAGACCTGCGCAAGCACATCAACGCCGTGTCCGACTTTGCCATCGGCCGCTGGTGGGTGTTCAGCCTCAAGTTCGTCACCCCGCTGCTCTTGGGCTACATGGCCATCCAGAATCTCGTTGGCGACATCGCCAAGCCCTACGGCGGATACCCGACCGCTGCCGTGACCGTTTTCGGCTGGTCCGTGGTCGCGGGCGTGGTGCTCCTCGGCTGGCTCATCCAGACCGTCAAGGCCTACGATCCCGCGCGGATCTCCAAGTAGCGCCGCACGACATCGCACCGAACGGGGGGCACGGTCCAAGGACCGTGCCCCCTTCTCGTTGCAGCGCCACCAACAGCCGCCGCCCCGTGCACGGGCTTGCCCATCGCGGCGAGTGCTGGTAGGTGGAGATGGTTCAATCATCAAGGAGAACAAGATGCTGTCACTCGGTTGGATTGCGATTACCTATCTTCTGGGATCCATCCCCTTCGGGCTGTTCGTGGCCAAGGCCTGCTGCGGCGTGGACCCGCGCCTCGACGGCAGCCGCAACACCGGGGCGACCAACGTGGCCCGCCTGTGCGGCTTCAAGTACGGCGTCATGGCCCTCGTCCTCGACGTGGCCAAAGGCTTTCTGCCCGTGCTCGGCGCGGCGGCCTTCAGCCAGTCGTCCCTCTTCCTCGGCCTCGTCGCGCTGGCCGCCGTCTGCGGCCACGTGTGGTCCGTGTTCCTGCACGGCAAGGGCGGAAAGGCCGTAGCCACCACCGTCGGCGTATTCCTCGCGCTGGCCCCGTGGTGCACCGTCATCGCCGCACTGCTCCTCATCGCCGTGGTCATGGCCTCCGGCTTCGTGTCCCTCGGCTCCCTCACGCTGGTCACCGCCATGCCGGTCCTGCTCCTCCTCTCCGGAGAGCCGACCCTCGCCATCTTCGCGGCCATCATCGCGGTCATCGTCTTCTGGCGGCACCGCGAAAACATCCAGCGCCTCGCCCGCGGCGAGGAAAAATCCTGGAAGAAAAAGGCCTAACCGCCTTCCCTTCCCGCTTCACGCCACGCAGGCCCCGGTTCTCCGGGGCCTTTTTGATGCCGCTAACGGCCAGGCGAAACGAGGCGAAAAGTTTGCCTCCGGCGGCCGGGCATGCGCGAAAAGTTCGCCTCCGGCGGCCGGGGCGCTGCCCCGGACCCCGGTCAAGGAAATGATTTCCTTGACAATCCTCACTAGGGCTTCGCCACGCAAAGCCGCACGGTTCGCCACAGGCAGACGGCCTATCGCATGTCGGGGGTCCAGGGGGCCAGCGGCCCCTTGGCCGGCGGAGCCTACGGCTTGCATCCCTCAACGAACGAGACGGTCGGGCTACGCGCCGGCGAATCCTACGTCTTGCATGACGCAATGAACGATACGGCCAGCCACAGCGCGGCGAAGGAGGACAACAGGCATGAGCTTGTGGAACATCATGGGCGACGTGGTTGAGCAGCGCATCCGCGAGGCGCAGGAGCGCGGCGATTTCGACGGCCTTGAGGGCCGGGGCAGGCGCATCGAATTCGAGGACGACTCCATGATCCCGGAGGACCTGCGCATGGCATACAAGATTCTGCGCAACTCCGGACACCTGCCGCCGGAGATCGTGGCTGATCGCGAAATCCAGCGCACGGTGGACCTGCTGGCGCAATGCTCGGACGAGAAGACGCGCTGCCTGCAAATGCAGAAGCTGAACGTGCTGCTGACGAAGATGAGCGCCGCGCGGGGCAGGTCCATCGAACTGGACGAGGCGTATTACGACGAGGTCGTACGGCGGGTGAATGTCGGACGCGCGAAGCCGGGACGGGAATAAGGTGGGGATCAATCGTCGCCGCTAAAGCGCCGGATGAAGACCTCGCCGGTGTGCGTAAGGAAAAAGAGCTTCCGCCCCCGCGTCCCGCCGACGTCGATGGCGCACGGCCGGATGCCGAGTTCCGCCAGCGCGGCGACGGCCGTTTCCGCGTTGCGCACAGCCACGGAATACTTTTCCGCGAACAGCGCGTTGGCTCCGCCAAAGACCTTGCATTCGAGATCACGCAGGGCGCAACCGTGGGCCTTCATCCTTTCGGCCATACTGCGCACGCCCTCGTCGGCGAAACGATAGGGACCGTATTCCGAAGGCGAGTGCTTGGAGCCTCTGGAGGGAAGTAGCGCGTGAAAAATGGCTCCGCAGCGCGTGCGCGGGCAATGGAAGGTGACGGCCACGCAGGAGCCGAGAACGGTGGTCACGGCCGATGGCTCGCACGAGGCGACGGCCTCGCCCACGCCAAGGTTGTGAAAGGGAAGACCGGGATAGCTCGCGAGGATTCTGCGGAACACGTCGACCAGCCTGTGTGGAGTTGCGGGCACCTGTCCCACGACGATAGCACCGGCAATCTCGGCTGGTCAAAGATGATGATGCATGAGGCGACGCAACCGCCCCACGCGAAACGGCCCCGACATCGCCTAGGCAATGTCGGGGCCGTTTCGTTTCGAAAACGCTGATTTAAGAAGCGCCTTCCGCTAGCCTCTGGCCCGGTTGAAGCCGGGAATGGAGGTACGCTCCTCAAGGCGCTTGAGTCCCCACGTGGCGAGGCTGACGATGAGCAGGTAGTACAGGCCCACCACTGAAAAGACCTCGATGTTGCGCCAGGTGGCCTTGGCGATTTCGCGGCCCATACCCGTGAGTTCGTTGACGGTGATGATGGAGGCCAGCGACGAGTACTTGATGAGATAGATGATCTCGTTGCCGCAGCCAGGCAGCGCGCGGCGCACGGCCTGCGGCAGGACGATGTTGACCACGGTCTGCATGGGCGTCATGCCCAGCGCCTGCGCGGCCTTGATCTGGCCAGCCTTGATGGACATGAGCCCCATGCGCACGTACTCGGACTGATACGCGGCGCTGCACAGGGCAAAGGCCACGATGGACGACTGCATGGGCGTCATGACGATGCGCAGCCCACCAAGGGAGATATAGGGCAGCGCGAAGTACCAGAAGTAGAGCTGCACCACCAGCGGTGTGCCACGAAAGAGAGACACGTACAGGTCCGCGAACCTGCGCACGGGCACGGGTCCGTAGACGCGCAGCGCGCCGGTGATGACGCCGAACACAACGCCCAGAGCCGAGGAAGGGATGATCAGCTTCAGGCTGACCAGCAGTCCCACGTTCAGCCCCGGAACGATGCGTTCCATGACGAATTGGAGGAACTCGTCCATTTACAGGGACTCCCCGGTCAGTTCGTTGATCTTGGAGCAGAACTCCTGCGTGCGGGTGGTCGCGCCACGGCCCAGAAGTTCGCGCGGGGAACCCTGCTCGATGATGGCACCCTGCTGCATGAAGATGAATTCGTCTGCAAGCTGCGAGGAAAACGTGATCTGATGGGTGGCCATGACCATGGTCATGCCGCCCTGCGCGAGATCGCGGATGACGGCCAGCACCTCGCCGATGAGTTCGGGGTCCAGCGCAGAGGTCGGCTCGTCGAGGAGCAGCACCTCAGGGTCCATGGCCAGAGCGCGGGCAATGGACACGCGCTGCTTCTGGCCGCCGGAAAGCTGGGCGGGGTAGAGTCCGGCGCGTCCGGCCAGCCCCACGCGCTCCAGCTCGGCCATGGCGCGGTCGGTGGCCTCGCGCTTGGACATGTGGCGCACCTTCACGAGGGCGATACGAACGTTCTCCATAGCGGTGAGATGGTCGAACAGGTTGAAGTCCTGAAAGATCATGCCCACCTTCTGGCGATAGGCGTACAGGGACTTTCTGTCGGTGGCGTGCACCTCCTCCCCGTCGAGCCAGAAGCGCCCGGTGTCCGGGGTGATGAGGAAATTCATGCACTGGAGCAGGGTGCTCTTGCCACCGCCGGACGGACCGATGAGGACTTTCAGCTCGCCACGGGTCAGCGCGAGCGAAGCGTCCTTGAGCACGTGGTTCTCGCCGAAGGACTTGTTGAGTCCCTGAACGCGAAGAATGATGTCGGACATCAGAAGGATCCCTCCCGGGTGTACCCCGGAATTCTCACTTTATCCTCAAGACGGCGCAGGGCCTTGAGCCCGACCCACGTCAGCACGAAAAACAGCACACCCGCAAACAGGGCGAGCGGCAGGGGCTGGTGCGTGGTGGAGGCCACGGACCGCGTGCGCGACATGAGTTCCATGACGCCGATGGCGAAGGCCAGCGCGGAGTCCTTGAGGATGATGGAATATTCGTTGGACCAGCCGGGAATGGCCAGCCGCAGGGCCTGAGGCAGAATGATGCTGGTGATGGCCACGGAATCGCTCATGCCGAGGGCGCGAGCGGCCTTGAGCTGGCCGGGCGGCAGCGAGAGGATGGCACCCCGGAACAGCTGCGACTGGTAGGCACCGCTGGTGAGCCCCAGCACGATGGCCGCCGCAGCAAAGGCGCTGTCCAGCCCGATGACCCGCAGAGCGGGAAACACATCGGTCAGGAAGGCGAGGATGCCGAAATAGAAAAGGTACAGCATCACCAGAATGGGCACGCCCCGAAACAGCCACACGTAGAAGCCGACGAGACGGCGCACGCGTGGCGAACCGTAGACCTGCCCGACGGCCATGGGGATGCCCATGCACAGGCCGAGGAGCATGGCTCCGGCCACGAGAGCCGCTGTCCACCAGATGCCGGACAGCAGATAGGGCAGCGCATCCATGATCGCCGCGAATGCTTTGGTGAAATCCATTATGAAACCGCTTTGCTTAAGACAGACGAAACCGCCCGGAAGAGTCGTGCGACCGACTCCCTCCGGGCGGTGGCAGCGTTACGCCGCAGAAATGACTAGTGGATGTTCCACTTGGCCTTCAGCTCTTCCCAGTAGGGATCGGCCTTGAGCAGATCGAGGCCCTTGTTGAGCTTGTCGAGCAGCTCGGCATCGGCCTTGCGCACAGCGTAGCAGTAGTCTTCGCTCTCGGCGTCGAACACGCCGGCGATCCTGTAGTCCTGTCCCTTCATCATCTCGTAGGCGATGGTGCTGTCCATGGCGGAGCCGTCGATGCGGCCGATGGGCAGATCCTGCATGGACAGGTCCGTGGAGTCGTACTTGGCGACCTTGAAATTCATGCCAGGACGGGCGGCCAGCTCCTCAAGATACTTGACGGTGTTGGTTCCGCGCTGCACGGCAACGGTCTTGCCGGAGGTGAGGATTTCGTCGAGGTTCTGGGTGTTGTCGCCACGAACCACGAGCACCTGCGTCACGCGGAAGTAGGGCTTGGTGAAGTTGACGACCTTGGCGCGCTCGGCAGTGGCGCTCATGCCGGAGGCGATGAAGTCGATCTTGCCGGCGTTGAGGGCGGGGATGATGCCATCCCAATCCATGGGCTGATGGCGAACCTTAAAGCCCATCTTGTCGGCGATCCAGTTGACGGCTTCGACGTCGAAGCCGGTGGGCTCACCATGCTTGTCCACAAAACCGAAAGGCGGGAAGCCGAAATCGATGCCGTTGACGTAGACCTTCTCGGAAGCGATGGCGCCGCCTGCAAGCATTGCGGTCAGCATCAGGCCAATGACGGATGCGAGAAGTTTCTTACCCATGCTCTCCACTCCTTTGTGCCCGCATTTCCCCTCGGGCATTTGAACGGTTATCCACATCCACTATGACGGTTTGTACATGAAAACCAGAACTCTTGCGCATACCAGACAGCGGCCCGCTGGGCAAGCATCAATACCGCGTCCGCAATCGTAGAAAACCCGCGCGGGCACTGGATGCGCGGGGGAATGCATCCGCTACGCCACGCAGGGGAATCCGAGCGCGACAAGGCATGCCGCAAATGAAGAGGGCCGGGCGCGTATCCGCACCCGGCCCCGAGGAAAGGGGTGTGCTGCTCCCCTGCCCTAGCCGAGCAGATCCCTGCGGCCGTCGAGCAGGTCGGAAATCACGCCAGGATCGGCGAGGGTCGAGGTGTCGCCGAACTCGTCGGTGATGCCCGCCGCGATCTTGCGCAGAACGCGACGCATGATCTTGCCGCTTCGGGTCTTGGGCAGGCCGTCGGCGAACTGGATGACCTCGGGCGAGGCGATGGGACCGATCTCCTTGCGCACCCATGCGCGCAGCTCGCCGATGAGTTCCTTGGACTCCTCGACGTCGGCGGTCAGCGTGACGTAGGCGTAGATGGACTCGCCCTTGATGTCGTGCGGCATGCCCACGACCGCGGCCTCGGCCACGGCGGGATGCGCCACGAGGGCAGATTCGATCTCTGCGGTGCCCATGCGGTGGCCGGAGACGTTGATCACGTCATCCAGTCGGCCCATGACCCAGAAGTAGCCGTCCTCGTCCACACGAGCGCCGTCGCCGGACTCGTACATGCCGGGGAAGCGACCGAAGTAGGTGCTCTTGAAACGCTCGGGATCGCCGAACACGCCGCGCAGCATGCCGGGCCAGGGCTTGCGGATCACGAGGTGACCGCCCTCGTTCGGGCCAAGCTCGCGACCTTCGGAGTCCACGATGGCGGCATCGACGCCGGGCAGCGCACGCGTGGCCGAGCCGGGCTTGAGCGCCGTGGCGTAGGGCATGGCCGAAATAAGAATGCCGCCGGTTTCGGTCTGCCACCAGGTATCGACGATGGGCAGCTGGCCCTTGCCGACGTTCTGGTGGTACCACATCCACGCCTCGGGATTGATCGGCTCGCCCACGGAACCGAGGATGCGCAGGGACGAGATGTCGTGCTTCTGCGTCCACTCCACGCCTTCGCGCATGAGGGCGCGGATGACGGTGGGCGCGGTGTAGAAGATGTTGACGCCGAACTTCTCGACGATCTGCCAGAAGCGGTCCGGCGCTGGATAGCTCGGCACGCCCTCGAACATGAGCGAGGTGCCGCCGAGGCACAGCGGACCGTACACGATGTAGCTGTGGCCGGTGATCCAGCCGATGTCGGCAGTGCACCAGTACACGTCGTTGTCGTGCATGTCGAAAACGTACTGCATGGTGCTGGCGGTGTAGGTGAGGTAGCCGCCCGTGGTGTGCACCACGCCCTTGGGCTTGCCGGTGGAGCCAGAGGTGTAGAGGATGAACAGCGTATCCTCGGCCTCCATGTGCTCGGGCTCGCAGAAGTGACGGATGTCGTCGGCGGCCATTTCGTCGTGCCACCAGCTATCGCGTCCCTCGACCATGGGGATGTCGTTACCGGCGCGGCGAACGACCACGCAGCGCTCCACGCTGGGGCAACCGGTGAGAGCCTCGTCGGCGTTGGGTTTGAGCGCAATGGTGCGGCCCGCGCGCAGAACGGCGTCGGCGGTGACGAGCACCTTGGCCTCGCAGTCCTGAATGCGGTTCTGCAGGCTCATGGCCGAGAATCCCGCAAAGACGATGGAATGCGTCGCTCCGATGCGGGAGCAGGCGAGCATGGCGATGGCCAGTTCGGGGATCATGGGCAGGTACAGGGCAACGCGGTCGCCCCTCTTCACGCCCATCTTGCGCAGCACATTGGCGAAGCGGTTCACCTCGGTGAACAGCATCTGGTAGGTGTACACGCGCACGTCCTCGTCCGGCTCGCCCTGCCAGATGATGGCGGCCTTGTTGCGGCGGCCGTCCGTCAGGTGGCGGTCAAGGCAGTTGTAGGACACGTTGAGCGTGCCGCCCTGAAACCACTTGATGCTCGGATTGTGGAAATCCCATTCGAGAGCCTTTTCCGGCTCCTTGAACCAACTCACCAACTCGCGGGTGCGCTCCATCCAGAACCCTTCCGGGTCCTCCATGGACCGGCGGTACAGCTCCTGATAGGCGGCCTTGTCGCCCACCCATGCCGTCTCGCGACCTTCGGTCGGGGGCATGAAAAGCCGCTTTTCCTGCAACATGCTTTGAATTCTTTCCTGTTCTGTCATTGCGCACCCCTTTCACGTATCGTTTGATACCCGTGAGGATCACGGAAAACACAGCGGAACGGGTGCAGCACGGACCCGTCCCCATCACTTGTTGGATACCCGCTTTTGTAGCTTCTGGGAATTTCTGTGGACATGTTTTTTTGGTAAACGGCAGGAATTCATGGTATGAGCGGACCCAAGGAAGGGCGGCCTTGCCCGGGGAGCTGGTCGGCGGCCGAACCCGGCGGGTGAACGGACACTTTACGGGCGCGCTGCGCCGCGAGAAGCTATCAGACATGAACCTGACCAATCTGCACACCATGTTCCGGCCCACGTCCGTGGCAGTCATCGGCGCGACTGACGAGCCGGGAACGCCGGGCGCGGTCATACTGCGCAATCTTCAGGCCTGCAAGTTCATCGGCCCCATCATTCCCGTGCACGAAACGCTCACGGAGGTGGCCGGTCTGCCCGTGTACCGCGAGATCGACACTCTGCCGCTCACGCCGGACCTCGCCATCATCTGCTCCGAACCGGAGACCGTGCCGGACTACGTGCTCCAGCTCGGGCACCGTGGCGTGGCCGGAGCGGTCATCCTCGGCACGGGCTTCGCCGCTCTGCCGTCCGACGTCCGCAAGATGCTGGAGGGCGCCATCCTCAGCGCCGCGCGGCGCACGGATCTGCGCATCCTCGGCGTGGGCAGCATGGGCTTCATCTGCCCCGGCGTGGGCATCAACGCCAGCCTCGCCCACACCGACGCCAAGCCCGGACGCATCGCCTTCGTCACCCAGTCCGATTCCCTGTTCACCACGGTGCTCGACTGGGCCAATATGCGAAACATCGGCTTTTCCTACTTCATCTC
Source organism: Desulfobaculum xiamenense (assembly GCF_011927665.1). Lineage (NCBI taxonomy): Bacteria > Pseudomonadati > Thermodesulfobacteriota > Desulfovibrionia > Desulfovibrionales > Desulfovibrionaceae > Desulfobaculum > Desulfobaculum xiamenense. The sequence continues at coordinate 154,765 of NZ_JAATJA010000004.1, read as the reverse complement.
CCTCGGCACCAAGCTCGACTTCGGCTTCGGCACCATCCTCGATTTCCTCAACTCGGACCCCAACACCCGCGCGGTGCTGCTCTACGTGGAGGACATCGAACGCGCCCGGCAGTTCATGTCCGCCGCCCGCGCCACGGCCCGCAACAAGCCCGTCGTCGTCATCAAGGCCGGGCGCACCGCAGAGGCCGCCCGCGAGATGGCCCGCTTCAAGGACGGCCCCCTCGGGCAGGACGCCGTATACGACGCCGCCTTCCGCCGCGCGGGCATGCTGCGCGTCTACGATACCGACGCCCTCTTCGACAGCGTCGAGACCATCGCCCGCTCCAAGCCGTTCAAGGGCGAGCGGCTCGCCATCGTCGTCAACGGCATGAGCCCCGGCCTCATCACCATGGACCGCTTCATCGAGGGTGGCGGCGTGCTGGCTGAACTGGTCCCCGACACCCGCGAAAAACTCGGCGAACTCCTCGCCGACGAACCCATGCCCGGCTGCAACGCGGAGGGCTGCATCGGCAACCCGGTCAACATCGCGCCAAACGCCCCGCCGGAGCGCTACGCCGAGGCCCTGCGCATTCTGCTCAAGGCCCCGGACGTGGACGCCGTACTCGTCATGCATTTTCCCTCGGCCCTCGTGGACGGCCGCGAAGTGGCGCAGGCCGTGGCCGAGGTGGCCCGCCGCGCCAAGCGCCTCGTGCTCACCAGTTGGGTCGGCGGCGGCAACGCCGAGGCGGCCCGCGAGGTCTTCAACGAGGAAAGCATCCCGGTCTACTCCACGCCGGACAAGGCCGTGCGTGCCTATCTGAACCTCGTCCACTACCGGCGAAATCAGGACATGCTGGTGGAGACCCCGGCCTCGCTGCCGTCGTCCTACCAGCCGGACACCGCCACCGCCCGCCGCGTGCTGCACAACGCCCTCGACGCCGGGCGCGACAGACTCACCGTGCCCGAGGCCATGGACATCCTCGCCGCCTACCAGATTCCCGTCGTGGACACGCGCCTTGCCGCCACCGCCGAGGGGGCCGTGGAAGCCGCCAACGAGCTGGGCTATCCCGTGGCCATCAAGGTGCTGTCCCCGGACCTGCGCTGCAAGTCCAAGGCTGGCGGCGTGGCGCTGGACCTCGACACCCCGGAGGCCGTGGCCGACGCCGCAGCGGCCGTCATGCACCGCGTATGCCTCGCCCAGCCGGACTGCTGCACCGCGGGCTTCATCGTCCAGCGCATGGGACGCAGGCCCCGCGCCCACGAACTGTTCATCCAGATGGGCACGGACCCCATCTTCGGGCCCTACATCCGCTTTGGGCAGGGCGGCTCCGAATCCGAAATCATCGGCGACGCCGCCGTCACCCTGCCCCCGCTGAACATGGCGCTGGCCAAGGAGCTCATCTCCCGGACCTTCGTCTCGCGGCTCCTGCAGGGCCACGCCGACCGCCCACCGGCGGACATCGAGGCACTCTGCCAGACCCTCAACAAGGTCTCGCAGCTCATCGTGGACCTCCCCGAGATCGTGAGCCTCGAAATCAACCCCCTGTTCGCCGACGAGCAGGGCGTGCTGGCCCTCGATGCGGACGTCGAGATCGCCGAGGCCGAAGTCACCGGCCCGGAACGCCTCGCCATCCGCCCCTACCCACGCGAACTGGAAGAGTGCATCCAGCTGCCAAACGGCATGCACGTCACCCTGCGGCCCATCCGCCCCGAGGACGAGCCCGCCCACTGGGATTTCCTCTCCCGCCTGTCCATCGAGGACATCCGCTACCGCTTCTTCGGACTCATCCGCGAACTGCCGCGCTCCGAAATGATCCGCCTCACCCAGATCGACTACGACCGCGAAATGGCCTTCATCGCCTCCCTCGAATCCGAGGACGGCCCCAACGAAACCCTCGGCGTGGTGCGCGGCATGACCAAGCCCGACAACTCGGCCATGGAATTCGCCATCATCGTGCGCTCCGACATCAAGCGCCAGAGCCTCGGCAAGACACTCATGCGAAAGCTCATCGGCTACGCGCGCACGCGCGGAACCCGCGCCATCATCGGCGAGGCGCTCATGGAAAACGCCGCAATGGCCGCACTGGCAGGCTCCGTCGGCTTCACCGTCACCAAAAGCTACGACGACGACGTCTACAAGTTCCGCATGGACCTCGACGAATCGCAGGACTAGCGCACCGGCTAGCGCTGTGGGCGTCCGCCGTGCGCAATGCGCAGTGCGCAGTGGCCGGGACGTATCGGTCGTTGACCGGTGCGAGACGTAGGCTCCGCCGGCCAAGGGGCCGCTGGCCCCTTGGAACCCCGATCTGCGATAACCGTGGGTGCCCTAGGCGCACCGTGCGGCTTTGCGCGACGAAGCCCTAATGAGGATTGTCAAGGAAATCATTTCCTTGACTGGGGTCCGGGGCAAAGCCCCGGCCGCCGGAGGCGTTGACCAGCGAAGCGGCCCACAACCATGGCGGCCCCTCGGCACGTCCGCTAGGGCGCGGGTTGCCTGCCTTTTCTTTTCGCGCTATTCCTGTGGCTTAGAGGCGATACCCTTCATGATGCACCAACATCCGGAAGTTGCATGTCCCAGCTGAACGTCCTGCTTCTGCATCCCGACCCGCTTACCCGGCAATCGCTACGCGCCCGCCTGTCCGGCGTGGAGTTTCTGCGCGTGCTGGGCGAGGCCGTTTCGGCCTTCGAAGCGCTCGAAATGCTAGAGCACATCCCCTATGGCGTCATCGTCACGGGCGTCGCGCTCGAAGGCGAGGCCGACGGCTTTGAGCTGGCGCAGATGCTTTCCGGTCGCAAGCACAAGCCCGCGCTGGTCTTCATCGCCGAGGACGAGGGACCGGCCTTCACGGCCTTCGAGATGGGGGCCACGGACTACCTGCTGTGGCCGGTGAACGAGGAGCGCTTCGAGAAGACGGTCGAGCGATTGCGCCAGTTCCGCGCGCACTACAAGGAGATTCCCGTTCCCGCGCACTGGAACGACCCCGACGCGGAGGTCGACGAGGAGGCCACGGTCCGCGTGCGCCTCGGCGAGGACGAGGAGGACCGCTTCCTCAAGGCGCTGTCGCAGGCATGGGAATACACGAGTCAGGCGCGGCAGGTGGACATCGAGAAGCTGGCCGTGACCATGGACGGCCGGACGCTGCTCATCCCGTACAATCAGGTGGTGTTCATCGAGGCCTACGAGGACTACTCCTACGTGCATACCGCCAACCAGAAATTTTTGACCTCCTACCGGCTGAAGAACCTTGAGGACAGGCTGCGCATGTTCCGGTTCTTCCGCGTGCACAGGAAGTATCTGGTCAATCTGGATATGGTGACGGAAATCGCCTCGCTGCCCGGCAGCAACTTCATGCTGCGCACGGCGGGCAAGACGCGCATTGAGCTCCCCATCAGCCGCAGACGCGTCGCCGAGCTAAAGAAGATGCTCGGCCTGTAGAGGGACCGGAACGGGACGAACGGACGCGAGCGCGCCGCTTACCCCGCATCTTGCCCCTTTGACCGAATTTTGGATCACAAGGCATCCGCCCCTGCGCTAGAAAAGATTGCATGGCGGAAACCGCGAACATGGAGCATGAGATGGACCATACAGGCGCCCTGGACGCATTGCTGCACGAGGAACGGGTCTTCCGTCCCCTCCCGCAGATCGTCATCGAGGCCAACGTCACCCCCCAGAATCTGCAAGCCGCGCAGGCCAAGGCCGACACGGACGCCCTTGCCTACTGGGAAGACGCCGCCCACGAGCTGGACTGGTTCAAGAAGTGGGACAGGGTCCTCGACGACTCCGACGCGCCGTTCTACAAGTGGTTCCCCGGCGCGAAGTGCAACATCGTCTACAACGCGCTGGACCGCCATATCGAGACCGGCAACAAGAACAAGCTGGCGCTCATCTGGGAGGGCGAACCCGGCGACCAGCGCAAGTACACCTACTACGAGTTGTACCGCGCGGTGAACCGCTTCGCCAACGCGCTGCGCTCCCTCGGCATCGGCCGGGGGGACCACGTGGTCCTCTACATGCCGCTTCTGCCCGAGACCGTCATCTCCATGCTGGCCGTGGCCAAGATCGGCGCGGTGCACAGCATGGTCCACGGCGGCTATTCGGCCAAGGTTCTGCGCGAGCGCATAAGCGACGTGCAGGCCCGGCTGGTCATCACCGCCGACGGCTTCTACCGCAACGGCAAGATCGTGAATCTCAAGAACGTGGTGGACGAGGCGCTGACCTCGGCCAGCACGGAATGTGTGGAAACCTGCGTGGTGGCCCACAGGGTGACCGTGGACGTGGAAATGCACGAGCCGCGCGACCTGTGGTACGACGATCTCGTGCGCCGCGAGCGCCCCGAGGCCCCGACCGAAGTCATGAACGCGGACGATCCGCTGTTCGTGCTCTACACCTCGGGCACCAGCGGCACGCCCAAGGGTATCGTCCATTCCCACGGCGGCTACATGGTGGGCGTCAACCGCACCATGAGCTGGGTCTTCGACATCAAGCCCACGGACATCTTCTGGTGCACGGCGGACGCGGGATGGATCACCGGCCACAGCTATGTGATCTACGGTCCCCTCGTCACGGGCACCACCACGGTCATGTACGAAGGCTCGTCCCTATATCCGCAGGCCGACCGCCTGTGGGACGTGGTAGACCGCTACGGCGTCACCATCCTCTACACCGCGCCCACGCTCATCCGCATGCTCATGCGCTACGGCCCCCAGTATCCCAAGCGCAAGGACCTCTCGACCCTGCGCCTTCTGGGCACCGTGGGCGAGCCGTGCAATCCCGAGGCGTGGGTATGGCTGTACAAGTACATCGGCCGCTCGGAGTGCCCCATCATGGACACGTGGTGGCAGACGGAAACGGGCATGCTAATGATAAGCCCCCTGCCCATCTCGCTGCTCAAGCCGGGGTCGGTGAACAAGCCGCTGCCCGGCATCGCTGCGGACATCGTGGACGCACAGGGCAATGCCGTGCCCGCCGGAACCACGGGCTATCTGATCCTGCGCCGCCCGTGGCCGGGCATGATGCGCGACGTGCTGGGCGACTCCGCGCGCTTGCGCAGCGACTACTGGGAGCGCATCCCCGGTGGCGTGTATTTCGCGGGCGATCTGGCCCGGCGCGATCAGGACGGCTACATCTGGATCGAGGGCCGCGCCGACGACGTCATGAACATCGCCGGGCACCGCATCGGCACGGTGGACGTGGAAAACGCGCTGACCTCCCACCGCTTCGTGAGCGAAGCGGCCGTCATCCCCGTGCCGGACAAGATCAAGGGCGAGGTGGCCAAGGCCTTCGTCATCCTCACCCCCGGCTGGGAAGACCATTTCGAGAACCTCGACGAACTGCTCAAGGCCCTGCGCCTGCATGTGCAGAACGAGATTGGCCCCGTGGCCGAACTGCGGGCCATCGAGCCACGCAAGACCCTGCCCAGAACTCCCTCCGGAAAGATCATGCGCCGCATCCTGCGCGCCGAGGAACTCGGGCTGAATCCCGCCGAGGTCACCACCCTTCTCCCCGACGACTGATCCCACGAAAAACGCCGGGGGCCATGGCCCCCGGCGTTCCGAAATGTCCCACGCCAAACGCGTTGACCGTCCTACGTCTCCTTCGTGGACGGGAAGATGCTTCCACGCTGGAACAGCTTGCGAAACTCCATGTGCGGCAACGGCTTGGAGAACAGGTACCCCTGCGCGTAGGGGCAGCCGTGCGCCTTGAGAAAATCCACCTGCTTCATGGTTTCCACGCCCTCGGCCACGACGGTGAGTCCCAGATTCGCCGCAAGAGAGAGAATGCCGCGCGCCACCACGTCGCCTTCGCTATCCCCGCCCGAAATGTCGAGGACGAAGGAGCGGTCGATCTTGAGGGTGTCGATGGGTAGGCGGCTCAGGTAGGCCAGCGAGGAATACCCGGTTCCGAAGTCATCGAGCAGCACGCGCACCCCGAGCCCCGACAGACGTGTCAGCACGTCCACGGCCGCCTGCATATTCTGCATGAGCAGCGTCTCCGTCACCTCAACCCCAAGCTGCGACGGCGGCAGCCCGGCACGCGTCAGGATGTCTTCCACCTTTTCCACCAGATTGCCAGTGGCGAAATGTCGCGCGGAGAGATTCACGGAAACCTTGAATGCGGACACGCCCTCCTCGCGCCACACCACAGCGCGGCGCACGGCCTCCTCCATCACCCATAGATCGAGAGGCACCACCAGCCCAGTTTCCTCCGCCACGGGGATGAAGTCTCCGGGCGGCACCATGGTCCCGTCGGGCCGCATCCAGCGCACGAGGGCCTCGGCCCCGGCAACCTCGCCCGTGACCAGATCGACCTGCGGCTGGTAGTGGACCACGAAATTGCGATGATCGAGTGCCGTACGTAGCTCGCCCTCAAGGGACAGACGCTTCATGGCGCGTTCGTTCAGATCCGCCGTGAACATGCTAAACGAGTTCCGTCCGGTGCGCTTGGCCTGATACATGGCCATGTCCGCGTTGCGGACCATGCCCTCGGGATCGGAGCTGCCATCGTCGGGGTACACGGATATGCCGATGCTGAACCCGAGATAGATGTCCGAGTCCTGCACGCGGAAGGGTTTCGAAAAGCGGTCGTTGATGGCCGTGGCGAGGTGGGCGAAGGTATCCGTATCGTGAGCGTCGTCGACCAGCACCAAAAATTCGTCGCCGCCGATGCGGGCCACGGTGTCCTTGCGGCGCAACACCTCGCACAGGCGATCGGCCACCATGCGCAGCACGCGGTCGCCGCTCGAATGCCCGAGGTTGTCGTTGACCAGCTTGAAATCGTCGAGGTCGAGCAACAGAAGGCCCACCAGCCCGCCCTCGCGGTGTGCTGTATCGATGGCCCGCTGCAAACGCTCCATGAGTAGCTGGCGGTTGGGCAGGTCCGTGAGTTCGTCGTAGAATGCCTGCCGCACCAGACGGGCCTCGGCCTTCTTGTGCTCTGTAATGTCCGTGATGGCGGCCACGCTGACCCGCTCTCCCGGCACCAGAGCCACGGTCATGCTCACGTCGTGGACATTGCCTTGTCTGTCATAGAGCCGCGACTCGTAGACGCGCGGAACGGACATCGGATCGACACGGCGCCTGCGATGGAATTCGAGCATGCGGGGAACATCCTCCTCGTGGAAGATGTCCATCCACGACACCTTGCCCTCGACCTCCGCCGCGCCACGCCCCACCAGCTTCTCGAACTCCGGATTGACGAGACGGATGGTCGTATCGTCGTCGATGAGGATCGAGGCGGACCCGGTATTCATGAACACGGTCCGGTACAGCTCCTCGGCCTCGCGAAGCGCTGTCTGCGCGGCCTCAAGTTCCGTGACATCCACCAGCGTCTCAAGGATGCAGCGACGTCCCTTCCACGTCACGGAGGCCGCGGTCTTGACCACGCTCACGAGGACGTCGTCGCTTCGGCGCACCTTGCGCACCAGCGGCTCGACCTCCTCGGCCTCGCGCACGCCGTGCTCGGCGACCAATGGGCATGCCGCGCCCATGGTCGGACAGAACACGTCGCGGCAGCGGTGGCCCACCACGTCCGTCCGGGACAAGCCCAGAAGGGACAACGCATGGGGGTTGATCTCCATCACCACGAGCGTCGATTCGTCCACGATGACCACGCCGACCCGCAGATGATGCAGTATCTGTCCGAAGAACTGCTCATTCTCCCGCAGTTGAGCCAGCATGCGATTGATGTCCATGGCCAGGCTGCCGATCTCGTCCTCTCCGGCCATGTCCACACTGTCCACATAGGTCGAACTGGCGGCGATCCCCGCAACCTGCCCGCTCAGATAGGCAAGGCGGGACACCACCAGCCGATCAAGCAGCAGCAGGGAAAGTACCGCCATGATGAGCACCGACACCGCAATGCCAGCCAGATGATAGCGCAGCACGGACATGCCCAGTCCGTACACCTCGCGGGGCATCGTCACGGCCAGCAGGAGGGACCGCGTTCCATACAGATCGGCGACGGTAACCACGCCCCTGATCATGCCGTCTTCCACCGGCTCGACATGGCCGGGACGGGCCGCCTGTTTGCGCATGTCCTCGGGCAGGGTGGGGTCGTTCAGCATGCGCAGATCAAGATGCAAGCGCGTGCGGGCCGCCAGATCGCGCACGAGTTCCGGGCCGAACCTGCGCCCCATGACGAGGACTCCGGCTCCGGGGCCCTTCAGATCACTAGTGAGAATGGACTGCGAACTGACGATGTAAAGATGGCCGTCGAGAATCAGAAGACCGGAGACGCCCTCGCCAGACTGGGGCGAGGTCACGAGCAGTCTGCCGGAGCGAATGGCATCGTTCAGGTGTTGCGGAAGGGGGCGGAACTTCCCGGTCTCGACATCGGCAACGCGCCCCTCGTACAGCGCCCCGTCACGATCGATATAGAGAATGAATTCGAGCCGCTGCTCGTCGAAGGTGCTCATGGCGAGGTTCGACGACACGTATTCCTCGTCGTGCTCGCTCATGAAGTCGTAGGTGTCGTCCCACCACGCCCAGTCGCGGCACAGCGCGGTCAATCCGCCTATTTCCGCATCAAGGGCGTTTCTGGCCCGGGTGAGGTTGCGCAACACATCCCGCCGTTCGAGATCGGCGAACCCATCGGCGTATATGACATAGGCGACACCAAGAGACGACAGCAGCATGAACAGGCTGACGACGGCGACCACCGCTGAAATCTTGGCCCGAATCGTTTTCATCGACTCCCCGCATTCATGATCGACCACGCACCGCGCCACAAGGCCCCACACAACACTAGCACGCCATCGCAACGGGAACAACGCGCCCGTGGCGATGATTCGCCTTCACTCGCGACAATGCGCGCGCAGTCGGCAGACAACGCACCAGTAGCGCACGCAACTATCAGAAGAGAAAGACAGAATCAACACGGAAGGGCAGTATCGGCAGGACGAAAAATCGGCGCAGGGCAAAAAAATGGGGCAGGAATCATCCTGCCCCGTCCATTCACGCGTAAAATCAGGCGACCTGACGCATGGCGCAGCGCAACAGCTTCTCGCCACACTGGAACATGATCTTGACCTTGTCGGTCTCCACCAGTTCGCAGACGTAGCCGGTGCCGAACTTGGTGTGCTCGACCACGTCGTCCACGTTGTAGGCGGTTTCCATGCTGTAGGGCTTGGGTTCGCGGTGGCTACGCGCAACGAGGGCGCGTTCCCACAGCTTGCGCACGGCCTCGGAATCGACGGCGGGCGTGCGGGAGGCGGAACTGCGGCGCGTGGTGCTCCGCGTGGCTGATGCTCCACGGGGCGCTGCCGCCGAAGGCTCGATCGCGCCGGGCTTGCGCACGGGGCTAACCTTGCCGCCCGAACGCTTGACCACGGTTGCGCCTGTTTCCGTTCTGGGCACGACGGGCGGGCGATGCTTGTGCATGCTTCCGCATGCGCAGCATTGCACCTTGATCACCTCGCCATTGACCATGGCGGCGATGACGTGGTTCGTGATGTCCTTGCACCGGGAACAGCGCGACTCGGTGTATCCCCCGACAATGAGCTTCTTCGTGGCCATACGTCTGTCAATCCTTGTCTCGAGAGTCCAGTGCAAACAAAAAACCACAAGGATCGGCCTTGTGGTTGCGCTGCACAAATTCGGCCCTTTCCCTAGTCTTTTCCCAGCCGCATTGCAAGCCCCCTTTCGCCGCAATCGGCCCCGCCAGCAAGGGCGGACAATGATCCCGGAACGTTGCGACACCGACACGGGACGCGCTCTCGCGACGACACGCGAACGCCTCAGCATCGCCCATGCATCCCGTCACTGCATGCAGCCCTGCATCCCGCAACGAAACGCCCCCCAAACGTCCGCACACGACAAAAAAGGCGGGAACCGCACACGCGGTTCCCGCCCCAAAAGCCATGGAGACGAAAGAAGCTAGCCTTCGAGCTGCTGAATGCCGTCGAGACGCCACATATCCCCGGCGACGCCTTCCTCGCGCAGGAAATGCCACACCTCGCGGACCTGTTCGGACCCGGCGGCGGGACTCTCGCGCAGGAACACGTCGAAAAAGACCGTGGCCACGGTGCGCTGCCCCTCCTGCCGCACTTCGAGAAGGCGGGCATTGAGCATGAGGATTTCCGTTCTGGACGGCGTGGGGTCCTGCGCCGCCTGCTCGCGGATTTCGGCGAGCACGGCGGGGGACACGAACTGGGCGATATCTTCGAGATCACGCGCATCCCACGAGCCCTGCAAACGGCTGAAGGCGACCTTCGCGCCTTCGAGAAATTCCTTCTCGTCGAATCCCGGAGGCACGGGCACGGACGGCTCCTGCGCCGCGCTGGCACCGCCGCCGAGGGTGCTCCACCCGCTGGCGGCCTGATCCTGTCCGCCTGTGCGGTAGCTCGTCGTCCCCGGATCGGGACCGGCCCCGCCATAGGACATGCCCGCCCCCTGCGTGGCGTACTGGGGCGAAGAGGCACTGCGCCTGCGGAACAGTTTGAACAGCAGGAACGCAAGGCCACCGAGGATGATCAGATCCATAAATCCGCCACCGGCAAAGGGATGGCCGAAGAAGAGCGAGCCAAGCAGCGATCCGGCGAGCATGCCGCCAAGGAATCCGCCGAAGCCTCCGAAGCGAGAGCGCTGATTGTTCACCATTCCGGTGCCGGATGTCGCGGACTGCCGGGTGGGCGATACGGGCTTCGTGTAGCTGTTCTGATAGGACTTGCTTCCGCCGAAGGAGCGACCGCCGCCAAGGCGTTTCGCATCGGCGAAATCCGCACTCGCAGCCACGATGGCAATCATCACGAGCGGTACAAGAACGAATTTCAAGAGATTGTTCATAACGCACTTCCGTTTGTTGAATGGTGCAACCCCGGAGATATAAGGCCCCCTATCGATGTGTCAAGGAAGTGCAACCGGGGTTGCAACCTGCGATGTGTCGTGGCAGTGTTCGCCAGAAATAAAAAAACGCGCGGTTACCGCGCACTGCACCTTTACGGTACAAAGGAGTTCAACCATGGCCACCTGCACCGCAAGCCACATCCTCGTCGACACCGAAGCCGCATGTAACGACCTTCTGAAGCAGATCGCCGAGGGCGCCGAATTCGCCGATCTCGCCCGCAAGCATTCCAAGTGCCCCTCCGGCCGTCGCGGTGGCGATCTCGGCTCCTTCCGCCCCGGCATGATGGTCCCCGAGTTCGACAAGGTCTGCTTCGAGGACGCCGTGGGCGAAGTGCACGGCCCCGTGCGCACCCAGTTCGGCTATCACCTGATCCTCATCCGCGAGCGCAACTAGCCCGTCGCGGGGCCGTCCCCGCCAGACGCACAAAAGAAAAGCCGGAACGGTCATGCCGCTCCGGCTTTTGCGTCCGACAAGGCGCGAGGCTACCCGCGCCCGGGCGAACGAAGAAGAATCTCGAGATTGCGCCGCACCGCCTGCGGCCCCACGTCAGCGTCCGACAGAAAGCCGAAATAGCGCATGCGCGTCATCCCGAGGACAAGGGAACAGACCATCGCAGCGGTGGTGCGGATGTCGATGTCCCCGCGCACCGCGCCTTCGGCCGAGGCGGCCGTGAGCCCCTTGGTGATGGTGTCCAGAATGAAGTCGTGTATGGCCTGAAGCTGCATCTGCACCTCGTCGTCCCCACGCCCCGCACGGTTGGGTGCATCGCGAAAGATGAGCGAAAAGCTCCGCTCGTTCTCGCGCACGAAACCGGCGTAGACCTCAAGCACGCAACTCACCTGCTCCAACCCACCCCGGCATTGCACATCTTCGAGCGCCTCGCGAAGGGACGTCTCGAAACGCATACGAACCTCGCGGACCAGTTGCAGGAATATCTCGTCCTTGGACGAGAAATGCCTGTAGATGCTTCCCTCGGAGATGCCCGCCTCGCGGGCGAGCAGGCTCGTCGGCGTATTGGCGAATCCCCTTTCGGAGAACAGCCGCGCCGCAGCTTCCAGAATCTTCTGTCTGGTCATTTCCCTCCCTCTGCTACAGGGTCCACTCATTTCACGTATCTATCTTCCTTGGCTACCGCTCGCAGGGGCGTACGTCAACAGCGCCGGCAGCCACCCGAGCGCAGCAATGCGCACGGGCAGGGGCGGGAACGCACAGATTCCCGCCCCGCCGATTCACGAAATCCACCGATGCGCTAGCGCATGGTGCCTATGAGTTCCTGCAAGTCGCCAGCCAGACGCGCAAGGGACGTCACCGCCGATGCGGACTGGGTCATGGCGTCGGCCGTCTCGTCGGCAATGCGATTGATGTCGCCAGCGGACTGGCTGATCTGCTCGCTAGCCGCGGACTGTTCCTCGGCTGCGCTGGCGATGGACTGCACCTGCGCGGAGGTCTCCTCTACCATGGCAAGAATATCACGAAGTGAGGAAACGGCCTCTTCAGTCTGACCGGACAGCGTCTTCATGATCGCGCCGGACTCGGACATGTCCTGCATGGTGCGGCCGGTGCTGTCCTGAATGGCATGCACGGCCCGCCCGACCTCCTTGGTGGCGGTCATGGTCTTCTCCGCCAGCTTGCGCACCTCGTCGGCGACCACGGCGAATCCGCGTCCAGCCTCGCCTGCGCGGGCGGCCTCGATGGCCGCGTTGAGCGCCAGCAGGTTGGTCTGGTCGGCGATATCCTCGATGACCTGCACGATGGTCGAGATGCCCTCGGCCTGCGTGCCAAGCCCCTTCATGGACTCGTCCACCTGAAGGAAACCGGAATGGACACGGTCGAAGCCGTGGATGACCTCGCCGACGACATCCACACCCTTGCGGGCCGTGCTACGGGTGCGCTCCGCAATTTCAGCGGCGGCGGAGGCATTTCGGGCCACCTCCAGCACCGAGGCGTTCATCTGCTCGATGGCGGTCGCGGCCTCGGCGGCCATGCCGCGCTGCTGATCGGCACCGCGGCTCGACTGCTCCACCTGCGCCGAAAGCTCCTCGGATGCGGACGCAACCTGATCGGACACCGTGCTGGCCTTGTGGGCCACGTCCTCGATGAGGGCGTTCTTCTGCTCGATGGCCGTCTGCTGCATGCGGACCTCGGTCAGGTCGAACCACATGGTCAGCGCGCCGAACACCTTTCCGTCCAGATCGTAAAGCGGCGTGGCTACCACGGAAAACACGCGCTTCTCGCCCTTGTGGGTCACGAAATCAATCTCCTGCGTCACCTGCCGCTTCTCGCGGATGGCCTTTGCCAGCACCGTGGTGCGCGACGCGTCGCCAAAGGCGAAGTCCGCTGTGGTCCGCCCAAGGTAGTCGTCCGAGGAGCCCTCGCGGCCCACGGCCTCGACCATGGCGGCATTGAGGAAGGTCAGCCGCTCTTCGGCGTCGGCCACGGCACACGGCATGGCAATGCCGCCAAGCACCCCCTGCGCGAAGGCCAGCTTGGACTTCAATTCGCCGGTCATGGTCGCGATATGGCGGGCCAGATCGGCTATCTCGTAACGGAATTCACCGCTGAGTTCAGCCTTCAGATCGCCCGAGGCCACGGCCTCCGCAAACGCGCCCACACGCCCGAGCGGCGTGATGACCCTGCGTCGGAACAACAGCATAACCAGAACCGCGAGCACGAAAACGGCCACGGCGCCGATGCCGAGGAGCACGTTACGCACCTGCGTGGCCCCGGCCGCCAGATCGCGCTCCGTGGCGGTAAGAACAACAATCCACCCGGTGCCGGGGTGATGACTGAATACCGCCACCTTGCCTTCGCCTTCATATTCATAAAACAGCGTGCCGGTCTGCCGCTCACGGATTGTGGTCTCAAAATCCTCAAGCGGAGCATCAAGAAGAATAATTTTTGAATCAGGATGCGCAATCACGCGCATGTTTTGGTCATACATGTAGGCGTAGCCGCTGGTGCCGATGGTCACAGGGGTGACGACCTTCTGCGTGAACTTCTCCCAGTCCACGCTTGCCACCACGCCGCCAACCAACTCGCCACCGCGCGACACGGGGGCGGCGATACAGAAGGTCAAATGCTTTGAAACCGGCGAACGAACGAGATTCCTATCGATGAACGCGGCGTCGCCGTTAGCGATGCCCTGCACAAAAGAGAATCCGCTCACGTCCATGCCACGCAGGTCCGAACCGTTGGCGTTGAGGCCCGAGACGACTTTTCCGTTCATATTAAACATGAACACGGCCTCGAATGCCTTGTTGTTGCGTATCATATTCTGCAACTGCTGGTCGATGCCGAACGAGGAGTTACGCACCAACGCGTTCTGAACTGCGCTCTGCATGGCCAGTCCGGTGACGACATCGCTGCCCTTGTCGATGAAATCGTCCAGCTGGGTGACGATGGAACCCGTCAACGTCGCCATGAACTCAGTGTTGGTGTCCACCTCAAGCTGATACACGGCCCGGTTGGCATAGAAGACGATCGCGGCGACCGACGTGATGATGACCAGCACGACGGTCAGCATGAAGCCCGTTGCCATACTCCTGAATCTCACGGTTTCCTCCCTTGGCCACCGCGTTCGGCAGCCGAAACACGCTTCGCCGCCACCAGTCGGTGGCAGCCCCTATCGATCACGGCGCACCCGTCTCGCGCGGTCAGACCCCCGTCCCCAAACGGTAGTCGCACAGGCCGCGCACAGGCTCACCCGTTCGATTGCGACGGAACAACCCGCCCGGCCGCCATCATGACAGCCCTCTTCATACGTCCCCGCCCTTCGGCATACAGGCGTTTTCCCCCGCCCGCGGGACATCGTCCCGGCTGCATCGTCCCCTCGAAGATGCAACACCACACCGACTCGAGCCCTATCGCGACATCCAATCTCATACACCACACGGCGCATGCTCTCCCAGGACGTCGAATACGTAGTGAGCACTCACCCCTTTATGCGTTTAGTCTGCCACAGAGGCGCACTCACTTTCTTCACGCAAAGCACACTGTCATCCACCACAATGAACACCAATGGATGACAATGCAAACTTTTCGATCCATCTATCACAAAAAGGGAACCAGTTTGAGAATATCAGGTTGTGCATTCATCATGCCGAAAACTGCAGACTAGGCGCGTTCCACGCCCACACGCACACACCGTCTGCACGAAGTGAGGCCTAACATGATGAAATAAAAGCGGATAACAAAAAAGGCACCATCGTTGCTTCATGGTTGCGCATGACGCAAGACACGATCATCGCCATCTGCGGAACACGTCAGGACCTCGACGCACCCGTCGAGCCGGTGCTCGGCCGTGCGAACTTCTTTCACATCGCGAACCTGCGCACCGGTGAAACGCAGGCGCTTCCTAATCCCTACAAGGATATGCGGGAGGGATGCGGCGTGCTGTGCGCACAGTTCCTCGCCGAACGAGGCGTTCACGCCGTGCTGACAGGCAATTGCGGCCCTCGTGCCGCACGCGCCCTGCGCGAGGCCGGGCTCTCCATCTCCTACCCCCACACGGGCAGCGTCAGAGAAGCCATGGAATCGTTCCGCTTAAAGCGGACATCCTCTCCACAAAACCCGGAAGCGCAACCCCGCATTCCCGACTGACCACGCGTGCCATTCGGACCAACCGGTCCATCCTCCACATGACGGCAGGGGGGCAAAAGCCCCCCTGTCGCAATGCACTTCCCTACTTCTCATTCCTGTGTGCCAATTCCATCTCGACTCCGATGGAATTGAGCGTCATTCGTATATCCCACAGGAAAAAGGCCATCGACAGCACCAGGCAGACTATGGCCGCGAAGAACAACCCCTGCACGAGATTCTCCAGATGCAACGCCATGACGTGAATGCCGAACAGGCACAGCATGACGAGGCTGACCAGAAACACGCTGGCCAGCGCAAGGGAGATGGACGCCCGCAGCACACGGCAGCGGTTATAGAGAATGGCGATCTGCCTGCGCATGCCCGGAACATCCGCCTCGGACGCCGTACGCAGGCGGTCCAGCAGCAGGTGGATGCGGTCGATGGGACGACCGATGCGGTTGGTCATAGACAGAATGAGCAGGCCCACGCCGGAAATGAGCACGCAGGGGCTGATGCACGCCTGCAGGATGCTCGTGAGCACTTCTATGGTCATGTTGCGACTCCTTGGGGGATTGTTGCCGCCCTCTGACCCGGAGGGCGCATTGGCTCGTTACTCCCGCCGCGCATGGTGCGTCAACGCACGCCGCCACACCCAATGTCTTTCCACGGCGCGACTTCTTCAACGAATTTCGGCCGCTGGCAGTGCTTTTGGCATTTTACACCCGGCAGGCACCTTTTCTCCACATTTTCCAAAAGCCAACAGGAAAGCCGCCTCGAACCGACAGGCACTCCTTCGTAATGACACCTAATGACGGCACGCTCCCGTGGCGCGCAAAAAAGGGGGGACACCTTCCGGTGTCCCCCCTTCGATTCGCTCCGTGATGAGGAGGCTACTTGCACATGGCCTTGCGCAGACACAGGGCGGCGCCGCCCCAGGTGATGCCGAGACCGATGATCATCATGATGGTTGCTTCGATGGACATATTGTTACCTCCTCAGGGAATTGTCGGTGATGGAAACGAAATCGGCCGGGCTTCTTCTGGCCTGAAGCATGAAGCCGACAACGACGGTGGCGACGAACACGACCCAGCCGAGGGTCACGATGCTCACCAGCGAGTAGCCGCCGTACAGGGTGCTCAGATCGCCCCAGAGATTGGTGACGAACAGGAAGGCCAGCATGGGCACGGTGACGAAGCGCAGGCACACGGACCACACGGTGCCGACGTAGAACTCGGAGTTGCGGTTCACGTGGTCGCGCACGACATCAAGGTTACACAGCCAAGCCACGAAGAATATCTCCACGAGGGCCGCACCCATAATGCCGAAGTTGTTGATGAAGTGGTCGACGATGTCGAGAATCAGCAGGCCTGCGCCGGTGCAGAAGGCCAGCGAGACGACAAGGCCCACGCCGCAGATGATGTTGGTGGCCTTGGCGCGGCTCCACTCCATCTTGTCCATGAAGGCAGAGATGCAGGCTTCCACGATGGAAATGTGGGAGCTGACGCCGGCCATGGTCAGGGACAGGAAGAACAGCGTGCCGAACAGCGCGGGCATGGGCATGAGATTGATAGCGGTAGGAATGGTGATGAAGGCCAGGCCCACGCCGCCGGAAACCACTTCGTTGACGCCCACGCCCTGCTTGGCGGCCATGTAGCCGAGCACGGAGAAGATCATGACGCCCGCGGCCATGGAGAAGCCGCAGTTGATGAACACAGTCATGCAGGCGTTGTTATTGATGTCGGCCTTCTTGGGCAGGTAGCTCGAGTAGGCGATCATGATGGCGAAGCCGATGGACAGAGTGAAGAAGATCTGTCCGTACGCGGCGACCCACACCTTGTAGTTGGAAAGGGCGCTGAAGTCGGGCTTGAAGAGCCAGTTGAGGCCTTCCTGCGCGCCGGGCAGCGACACCACGCGCGCGATCATGACGAGCAGCAGCACGAACAGGGTGGGCATGAGAACCTTGCCTGCGCGCTCAATGCCGGTCTTGACGCCGGAGACGCAAGCCGCCCAGGTGATGCCCCAGCCGATGAGCATGGCGATGAGGATCGTATTCTGGATGCCGCCCAGATCGAAGGGCGAGCCGGTCAGACCGAGGAAGCTGCCGAAGAAGAAGTCCTTGGGCGCTTCACCCCAGGCCTGGGTCACGGCGAAGCCGGTGTAGGCGATGGACCAGCCGATGATGGCTATGTAGTACACGGAGATGACGAAGGCCACCAGCACCTGCATCCAGCCCAGCCACTCCCACTTGGGATTGATGGCCGCGAAGGTCTTGGGCGCGCTGCCACGGAATTTGTGGCCGAGGCCGAACTCAAGAATCATGAACGGAATGCCAGCGGTGAGCATGGCGAAGATGTAGGGAATCAGGAATGCGCCGCCGCCATTCTCATAGGCCATGTACGGGAAGCGCCAGATGTTACCGAGACCGATGGCCGAGCCGACGGCCGCGAGGATGAAACCGATCCTCGAACCCCACTGTTCACGTTCGTTCATTACACACCTTCCCTAATACGTGTTGATACCTCGATCGCCCGGACCCACTGCGCGGCGGTGTTCCGCCGTCGCAACCCCTTGGGGTCCGCGCGATCTCCCTTTGCACCGCCGGGGCGCGGTGCCGGTTTTCGATTCAAAAACGCTGTTCTCACAGGCGTTTTCGCAATCGAAACCGCAGGCCAGCAACCCCGGAAAAGTCAAGGAACTGTGATTACCGCTGTTCCGCTACAAAGTCCAGAGACAAATGACCATTGCAGCGGTACTTTTTGCGAAAACCATACAGGACAGGCGCATAATACGTCCAATCTGTGTTGATACAGACGCAAATTGCGCCCAACAGCGCTGCCATGGACAATGACAGACCGCCCCTTTCCATCCGCTACACAACGCGCATCGTTTGTAGTAGAAAAGGAGCTGCAAACAGCTCGCAACCACCTGGAGAATTGAAAATAAATGCCCGCCGACGACAGACATCTTTCCGAAACGAAAACGCTCCACCTCCTCGTGGCGATCCCGATCTGCCGGGATAATCTCCCCATGGCGCTGGCCTCGGCGCTGTCCATCGTGGACGCCGGAGGCCCGCCGCCCCTGTTCCATGGCACGGACACCGCCATCCTGCGGCTGGCCGAACGCATCATGCCTCTCGCCCCGCGCCCCGTGGAGGCAGAGAGTCCCGCCGAGCTGCGCTCGGCAGCCGGACACGGTGGCCCTATCCTCGCCGTGCGCCCCGGAGCCATGTTCCTCGCCACTCCCGAGGCCGTTGCCGAGGCCTTCGCCTCCCACCCCTCGCACGAGGCGAACCCTGCGCAGCATCTGCCGCTGGCCCTTCATCCGGCGGACGGTTCCCCGGCGCGTGTCCTCGCTCCGGCGGCCCCCATCCTCGCCCCCCCGCGCGACATGGGGAACGCCACCCTCGTGGCGGACCTCACCGGGGCATGCACGGTCATGACCCACATCCTCGTGGCCGAACAAGACGCGTCCATTCCCGTGTCCCTGCGCACGTTGACCCGCGCGCATCTGCCCTTCGCGCGACTGGTGGAACGCGCACAGCGCGCCATCCATCAAGCAGATCCGGATTTCCACGGCGTTCCCTTCCCACCGGAATGGCTCTGCGCCGACCACACGTTCCTCGTATCGGACCGCCACCCCATGCCCCTGCTCCGCCTGCCGCAGCAACCCCTGCGCCTCGACCCGCAATGGCTGGCCTACGTTCCAGACAGCGCCTCGCGCGGCCACCTGCCCGCACGTAGCGACGGCGGAATTCTCGTCCTCGACGAGGAGGGCGCTCCAGTCCCCCGCCGCGCAGACGCATCCGACGCTGCGCGAGGACTCCTCGCCGAGGGCAATGCGGCGCAAGCCCTTGCCCTGCTCGACGAAACCCTGCGCGGAAATCGACATGATCGCCGCGCCCTGCTGCTGCTTGCACAACTCCTCGAATCGCTCGGTGAAGATGAACAGCTCGCGCGGATACTGACCTACCACCTCGACTCCCGCCCTGACGATGCCGATGCGCTGGGCATGCTCAACGCAACCCGCCGCCGGGGCATGGATCGCCTGCTGGCCCGCTGCGAAATCGACAATACGGGCTACCTTCCCCGCCCCTTCCGCGTGTCGGTCATCGTATCCACCTATGCCTCGCAGGCCTTCATGGCCGAATGCCTCGCCGACCTCGAGGCCCAGAGCATCGCCGCGCAGACGGAAATCATCGTCGTCGATGCGGCATCGCCCGAAGACGAACGTTCCGTGGTCGCCCAATTCCAGAAACGGCACAACAACATCCGCTACATTCGCACCCCGGAGCGCATCGGCATCTATCCGGCGTGGAATCTGGCCATTCACGTCAGCACCGGCACATACATCACACCCTTCAGCACCAACGACCGCCTCGCGCCGGACGCCCATGAGCGTCTCGCCGCCACCCTCGATGCCCGGCCGGACAGCCTGCTCGCCTTTGGCGACACACTGCTCACGGACGAGCCACACCAAAGCTTCGCCAACCACAGCCCGAGTGTCCGCCACGGTGGGGCGTGGCGCTGGCCTGACTACAGCTTCGAGTACAATCTCGTCTCGTGCACAGTGGGTCCACATCCCATGTGGCGACGCCAAACCCACGCCAGTCACGGCTTTTTCGACGAGCGCTTCCCCGCCCTTGGCGATCAGGAATTCTTTCTGCGCGTCGGGCGCAGTTCCCGGCACGTCCACATCCCCCACTTCACCGGACTGGCATGGCTCTCGGACTCGGCCCTCTCCGACGAAAGCCACACCCAGCAGGAGCTTCTGCGCATCCGCCACCGCTACCAGTGCATTCACGCACGAGACATGGTAGAACTCAGCGTGCTCAACACATACGTCGACGACCTCCTTCATCTGGCACGGAAGCGGGGCATCCCCGCAGCGGCGGCCCTCTTCGCCCGCCACGCCCAACGCCTGGCCGACAGCCCCCTGGTGGACGACCTGCGCCAACTCCTCCAACCGAAGGAGCCCCGGGAGTCCCATGGCTGCCCCCCCCGCTAGCCCCTTCGCCAGCATTCAGGCCGAACCGACCTCCCGCTGCACCCTGCGCTGTGCCACCTGCCTGCGCGGAAACTTCCCGGAACAGTGGGTCGACGCGGACATGCCGCCCCGCGTTCTCGACGCCCTCATCGACGCGGCCGAATCCTGCGAATCCATGCACCTGCAAGGCTGGGGCGAATCGCTCCTGCGCGACGACATGCCGGACATCGTGCGCGCCGTGGCGAAGCGCGGGGCACGGCCGAGCCTGTCCACCAACGGCACGCACCTTTCCAATAAAACGGCCCGCGCCCTCGTCGACGCCGGGCTGGCATCCATGGCCGTGAGCCTCGCAGGCCCGGACGACGCCACGCAGACCGCCCTGCGCGGTCGGGGCACCTTCTCCCGCGCCCTCGAAGCGCTCGCCACCTTCCATGCGGCCCGGCACGACCGCCACCCGCCACTGCTGGTGAACCTGCTCGTCACGCCCGGCACCGCACGCGCCATCCCCTCCATCCTGCGCCAATGCGCCCGCGCCGGGGCGGACAGGGTCGTCCCCACGCACATGGTCCATGTCTGTTGCGACACCCAGGCCGCTCTCGTGGCCTATGACCGCCCAGAACGCCACACATGGCACTGGCTTGCCGCACGCGTCGCCTCGTGGCGGCACGGCATCGGCTTCGTCCCCCCGCCCATGCGCACCGAGGAACTGCCCGTCTGCCCGCGCGACCCGCTGCACAGCCTCTTCATCGCCGCAGACGGCACAGTCTCGCCCTGCGTGTACCTCTGCCCGCCCATGACCGGGCCATATCCCGTCCGCTTCGGGGACAGCCGCACACAGGCCTCCCGACTCGGCTTCGGAAACATCGCCACCAGCCCCCTCGCCGAAATATGGGACAGCGCGCCATACCGGGCCTTCAGACACGCCTTTGAGCGCCGCCTCGACATCCACGACGCGCTCACCGCAGGCATCGGCGCGGACTTCGAAAGCGCGGCCCGCCTCGACCACGCCGTGGCCGCCATCGCCGAGGCCTTCGCCACCACCCACCGCCCGCCGGACCCCTGCCGACACTGCGCCCACCTGCACGGCGTCTAGACGCCATGCGGCAATCGCCATGGCCGACCGTATCGTTCGTTGATCAATGCAAGCCGTAGGCTCCGCCGGCCAAGGGGCCGCTGGCCCCCTGGACCCCCGATATGCGATAGGCCGTCTGCCCTTGGCTAGCCGTACGGCTTTTAGCGACGAAGCCATAGTGAGGATTGTCAAGGAAATCATTTCCTTGACTGGGGTCCGGGGCAAAGCCCCGGCCGCCAGAGGCATTCTCTTCTCCACCCTCCGCGTAGCGCCCGAAGTGGCGGCTACGCGCGGCGGTAGCGTTCGGCGTCGATATCGAGGCGGCGGAGGATCTTCTGAAGGGAAACGCGTTCGAGGCCGGAGACGCGGGCCGCTTCGGAGATGTTTCCGGCGGTCTTGCGCAGCAGTTCGGTGACGTAGTTGCGGGTGAATTCGTCCATGACGCGGGACTTGGCGTCCTTGTACGGGGGGAGGCTGTCGTCGGCGGGTTCGGCGTCGGGCCGGGCCTCGGCAAGACGAACGAGGGCGAGATCGATGACGTCACCCTGCGAAAACACGGCGAGTCGACGCATGAAGTTCTGCATTTCGCGGACGTTTCCCGGCCACGGACGGCTGGTGAGCCACGCAAGAACTTCCGGAGCGATCTCCTTGGGCATGAGGCGCATTTCGCGGCAAGCCTGCGAGAGGAAATGGTGGGCGAGGAGCGGAATGTCCTCGGTGCGGCGGTTGAGGGCGGGGACATGCACGTTGAGGACGTTGAGACGATAGAAGAGGTCTTCGCGGAAGAGCCCTTCGCGCATCTTGCGTTCGAGGTCCTGATTGGTGGAGGCGAGAATGCGCACGTCCACACGCACGGAGGCGCTGGAGCCAACGGGACGGACTTCGCGCTCCTGAAGCACGCGCAGGAGCTTGGTCTGGATGTTCATGGGAATGTCGCCGATTTCGTCGAGGAGCAGGGTTCCGCCGTCGGCTGCGACGAAGAGCCCTTTGCGGGAGCGGTCGGCACCGGTGAACGCGCCCTTGACGTGCCCGAAGAGTTCACTTTCGAGAAGCTGCTCCGGAATGGCGGGACAATTGACCTGAAGAAAGGACTTTGCGGCACGGGCGGACACGGACTGCACGGCGCGGGCGACCATTTCCTTGCCGGTGCCGGATTCGCCGGTGATGAGCACGGTGTAGTCGCTGGCGGCGACAGCGGCGATGGTCTCCTTGAGCCGCTTCATGGGCGCGGATTCGCCGATGAGGGCCGTCCCGAGTTCGCTTTTGGCCATGAGCTCGCGCAAGCGCGAGTTCTCTCCGAGCAGACGGGCGCGTTCGAGCCCCTTTGCCGTGGCGCGGAAGAGTGCGTCCGGCTCCACGGGCTTGGTCAGGAAATCGTAGGCTCCGGCCTTGAGGGCCTCCACGGCGGATTCGATGGAGCCGTACCCCGTGAGCATGACCACGGAGAGATTCGGCTCCGCGGCAAGGGCCTGCCGCAGGAGTTCAATGCCGCCGATGCCGGGCATGCGCAGGTCCGAGAACATGAGCGACACACGTTCGCGGGAGAGGATGTCCAGCGCTTCGTCCCCGCTGGTGGCGGTGCGGGTGGCGACGTCGGGGAACTCGCGCTTGAGCAGGCGGGCGAGGCCGCGCGCGAAATCTTCCTGATCGTCGACGATGAGTATCGCCTCAGGCTGGGCGTTGTGTATCTGCATCTGTTGCATCCGTATCCTCCGGAACGGGGAAAGTGAGCGTGAACTGTGCGCCATCGCGATTTTCGACGTCGATGGTGGCACCCATCTCGCGTACGAGGCCGTAGACCACGGCCAGTCCGAGGCCCGTTCCCCGGCCCACGTCCTTGGTGGTGAAGAAGGGGTCGAAAATGCGGCCGAGGTTCTCGCGCGGGATGCCGGGACCGTTGTCGGCAACGATGATGAGCACTTCGCAGCGGGTGGCATCGTGCACGGCGCGCAGGTGGACCTGCCCGGTATCGCGGGCCACGGCGTCGAGGGCGTTGAGCAAGAGGTTCGAGAGAATCTGTTCGAGAGACGCGGGGTCCGCCTTGATAAGCGGCAGGGCCACGGGCAACTCGGTGGTCAGGTTGACGTGACGTGCCTCGGCCTGCACGGCGAACACGTCGCACACCATGCGTAGCACATCGCCGGGATCGCAGGGACCGTCGGACGCCTTGCGCGGGCGGGCGAAGTTCAAAAGTTCCTGGAGCACGCGCTGGGCCTGCCGCGTATGGCGCAGGATGACATCGAGGTCGGCGCGCTGCTGGTCCCCCCCCGCGGCGGAGCGCAACAGTTCCGCGTAGCAGGCGATGATGCCGAGCGGATTGTTGATCTCGTGGGCGAGTCCGGCGGCCAGCTTGCCCACGGTGACGAGCTTCTCGTTGTGCTGCATGCGCGTGAGCATGAGCTTTTCGGCCGTAACCTCGCGCGCGTAGACGACGGCGCGCCCGTCGCGGTTCTGCCCCCCGCGCACGGGATAGACCGAAACCTGGAAGGTCCGCCCACCGGGGATTTCCTCCTCGTAGGACAGAGGCGTGCCCCGGCCGAGAACGCTCTGCAAGGGGCAGCCCGATCCGTTGTTGGGGTCGAGGCCCAGAAGACGCGGCGCGGCGTCGATGCCCTCGTCGGCCTGCGACGCGCCGAGCACCCGCGCGGCCTGATTGGCAAGCACCACGCGGCACCCGCCATCCATGAGCAGCAGTGGGTCCGCGATGCCCTCGAAGATGGAGCCGAGCAGGTCGTTCTGGGTGAGCAGCGTGTCCAGCGCGTTGAGATTCTCCATGGCGATGCCGAGCTGCTGGCCGAGAGCCACAAGCACGTCGCGCACCTGACCGGGTTCGATCTCCGCGTTGTCGCCGGTTTCGAGGTACAGGTAGCCCTCCACGGTGTGGTCCGAGGAACGCACGGGCACGTAGGCGCGGTCGTGGAAGACGAGTGCCTCGCCCGAGGCGACGATGCGCTGCCAGTCGTCCGGCAGTGGCGGGCGGACGTCGGGCACGGGCCACGAGTAGAAATTCTGGGATGCCAGCGTGCAAATGAAGGCGGCCCTGCGCGCCTTGAACCGCTGGCCGATGCGCGGCAGCGAGGCCTCGATGAGTTCGCGGCGGGTGTGGCTGACATTAAGCGTGTCGAGCAGACTCACGAAGAGCATGACGTCCGTGCGGCGCTCCATGGCTTCGAGGGAGAGGTCCGCCGTGCGGTCGTCCACCATGCGCCGCAGGTTCACGGCGTAGTGCTCCAGCTCGCGCCGGGCGGTGCTGAGGTGCGCGGCCAGTTCCTCCACGCCGTGCATGACGTCCTCAATCTCGTCGCCCTTGCCGAGCCGGTCCAACACATCGGTATCGGCCTGCTCGGTGAAGTGATGCCCGAGCACGTCGGTGAGGCGGCGCAGGTTGTGGACCACCACGCGATTGAAAAGCACATTGACGATGCCGAAAAAGAGCAGCGCACCAGCCACGGCCAGCGAGATATAGCCGAGCGTGGCCCCGCGGATGCGTGAGAGGGCGCTACCCACGGGCAGGGTGACGGACGTCACGCCAGCCACCACATCCGCCTCGTGGCCGAAGCCGCGCTGGCTGCCGTAGCGTTCGATGAGTTCGCGGGGGGCCTTGTCCGGCGAGCCGTGGCAGTTCATGCACGAGGTCACGAAGGTGACCGGGCGCGCGGTGATGTAGAACTGCTGCCCGGCGATGGTGTCGAAACGCGAGAAGGTCGTGGCGCTCGGATGTTCGCGGAAGTAGCGGATGAGTTCGATCTCGCGCTTGTTGGCCTCGTAGTGCGGATTGCGGGCGTTTATGGCCACGCGGCGGTAGTTGTGGGGCGTCACGTCTCCTGAGGCCATACCGTCCATCACCTTGCGCGAGATGTAGGACGTGCTCATGGCCTCGATGATGAACTGATCCTTGGGCAGCACGCGGTACATGGTGGGCCGCAGGGTGGAGCGGACATAGGTGCGCACCGCCTCCACCTGATTGAGCATCAGTTCCGCCTTGCTGGCGACCTCCGTCTCAAGGAGCGAACGCAGATGGAAATACAGGCCGCAGGCAAAGAGCAGGCCGCCGCCGAGGGCGATGCCCGCGAGGCCTATGAGGAAGCGCGTCTGGAGTTTGGTCGGTTTCGTGACTCGCATGGTGTGATGTACCCGCGCGGTGCGTCGGGCATGGTCCTGTGCATGGCACACTAGTCGGGATAGGCCGTCGGCGCAAGGGGCGGTGCGTCCTTGAGTTTACAGGTGCTTTCCGAAGTTTGCATTTCGTGACGACGACAATTGTTCAAAACGACCGTTGCGTGGGCAAGAATGGTCAACCGCAACAATGGCACAAAGATTGCCTGCAATGTCGGTGTCGTATCAACACGTTCCAATGCAAAACTGGAGGCGAACATGGCACATGGAGAGCTGGATCGTCCAGGATGTGCGCCGGTATGGATTGTCAGCGTGATCATGCTGGCCTATGCCGCGCTCGTGCAGTCCGGCGCGGTGACCGATGCGCTGAAATACCTGCACGTTCACAAGGAAATGGATACGATGGTCATCCTCGGCTACGTGGGCGGCATTCTCGGCGTGGTGACGGGAGTGCTGCTCAACGCGCGCCGGGACAAGGCGATCACCAACTTCGACACCTTCGTCATCAACACCATCCCCGGCATCCTGTTCATCGTCCTGCTGGCCATGACCATCCGCTGGTTCGCCGAACCGCTGGTGGTTATCGCGTCCAAGGGGCTTGAGGGGGCATTCGGCTTCTCCATGTACAAGGTCCTGAACCTCAACTACGTGGTGCTCGGCATCCTCGTGGGCATCATCATCACCAACACGTGGGGCATCCCGCACTTCGCGGCCTCGGGCGTAAAGACGGCGCGCTTCGTGCTCAAGATGGGCGTCATCCTGCTCGGCGCGCGCTACTCCTTCGCGGAACTGGCCAAGCTGGGCATGACCTCCGTGTGGATGATCGGCTTCTTCGTGCTGGGCACGGTGTTTATGGTGCTGTGGCTGGGGCGCATCTTCAACCAGCCCAAGTCCATGAGCGGCGTGCTTTCGGCGGGCATGGGCGTGTGCGGCGTGTCGGCCACCGTGGCCTGCGCGCCGGTGGTGCGCGCGCGGTGCTCGGAGATGGCCTACACCATCGGCACCATCCTCGGCTTCGGCGTGCTGTGCATGTTTGCCTTCCCCACCATTGGCAAGATCGTGGGCATGACGCCCACCCAGTTCGGCGCGTGGGCGGGCACGGGCATCCTCAATTCCGCACAGGTGGCGGCGGCCTGCTTGGCCTACAACGCCGTGGACATCAAGACCCTCAAGGTCGGCGAGATCTTCAACATCACCCGCGTGCTCTTCCTGCCGGTCATCGTGCTGGTGCTGGCCATGTGGTATGGCCGCGAGGTCGGACAGAAGCTCAGCTTCAAGGAAGTGGTCATCGACAAGTTCCCACTGTTCATCCTCGGCTTCCTGCTGCTGTTCCTCATGTCGTCCGTCGGCCTGTTCAGCCCGCCCAGCCACTACAAGGGCAAGTATCTCGACTTCAGCTACAGCCAGCGCACCGAGGTGACTCCTGAGGAGCTGGAGGTGGTGAAGGGTGCCGTGGCGCAGGGCGTGCCCGGTCTACACATGGAGGAGGCCGAGGCCCTTTCGGACCTCGCCCACCAGCGGCAGTTGGCCGGAAACTTCGCAGACAAGGACAACAGCGCCGTGTACGACACCACGGCCAGAAAGCGCATGGATGCGCTGGAGTCCATCCTCGCCCGCGCCAAGGGCAAGGAAATCGCCATTTCCGCGGAACTCAAGTCCGCCGTGAATCACGCCGTGAAGCAGGTCCACAAGAAGTCCAAGACCATCGTCGCGCTGACAGACGCCATGATGTGGTTCTTCGCCTACGGGCTCATCGGCCTCGGCATGCAGATCACGCGCAAGGCCATCGCGCAGGCGGGCAGTTGGCCGCTGGCCATCGGCCTCATCTCCGGCGTGACCAAGGCCACGCTGTCATTCCTGGTGGTCATCCTGTTCGTCAAGGAAGTCGTGCTCAAGTAGGAGGAACCCATGTCCGAAGTGAGAGTGGAAAATTGCGACGTGCAGCGTGACGAGCAGTCCTCCAACGAGGAGCGCGCCCTGTCGGTGTTCGCTTCCGAGCGCAACGAGGACCTGACGGCCCTCGGCTTCGTGCTCGTGGTGGTCTTCTTCGTCCTGCTGTTCACCAAATGGTTGGCGTAGTGGATGGCCGCGCGACGGCGCGGCGTCCTCCGCATGCCGACGCGGACCCGCCGGTCCGCACAGGCCCTCCCTCATCCGCCGCCCCGGCCCGTGAACACGCGGGCCGGGGCACGGCGAAACACACCGAAGGAAACATGTTCGCAAACATCCTCGTGGCAACACATGGCACCCCCGGCGCGCAGCGGGCAGAACAGCTCGCCGCGCGGCTGGCCGGGGACTGGGGAGCGCGGCTTACCGTGCTTTCCGTGGTCAACGCGGACTGGAGCCTCATGACCGGGGACGACTGGCTCAATTCCTCCGCCACACGCAACCATTTCGCGGACTACGTGGAGGCCGAGATAGACCGCGAGATGCGCGCCGTGTGGGAACGCATCCGCGAACAGATCGCCCCGCTCGATCCCGCGTTCGTGCGGCGGGTGGGGCCTCTGGAGCAATCCATAACCGACGCCGCCCGCGAAACAGGAGCGGATCTCATTGTGGTCGGAACGCGACAGCAGCGGCAGGCTCCCGGCTTTCGGGCGCGGCTGGACGACAGGCTCTTGCACCCCGAATTACCCTGTCCGTTGCTGGTGGCTCCGTGAACGTGTATTCTCGCTGGATGATGGACACGTCCGGCCAACAGTTTCGGGACATGATGGATCGCCTCATGCGCAGCGACGCGACATGGACCGAGGTCAACCTGCCGTGGGCCCCGGAATTCTGGACCGCGCTCACGCCAGAGACGCTGGCCCGCCTCAATCCCCACTGGGAAATCGCGCGGTGCGACGGCGAGACGCTCGATGTCCACGACCATCTGCTGGACGAGCCGCTCACAGTGCGCATCCGCATGCACGCGAACCACGTCTCGTGGGTGGCGGAGATCGAGCCGCTTGGCGTGGCGCTCATGGCCCGCTCCCATGCCGACGGGGCGAACACGCTGTTCACCAGCTCCGGCGAGCCGCCCATGCAAGCCAACGTGCCCGCCGAGTTTCGTGGCAAGTGGGCGTTCTTCTGGCTGCGTAGCCTGCGCGAGTATCTGCGCGTATGCGGTGCCTGCGGCCTATCCGGCGCGTTCTGGCGGCTATTCATGCGCCGCTGCTGGCTGACCATGACGCCGCAGCAGCGCCGCGTAAGCCTGTTTCTCGTCAAGTTCACCGTAATCGAGATGATTCTCATCGTGGCCCTTGGGCTGGGCTACTGGCTGTATCTGAAATTCTGACCGGGAGGGTGAGCATGGGTCCTGTCCTACGCAACTGGATGCGCCATTTCCTGTGGTCGCTGTGTGCCGTGTGCTACGTCGGCTCCATGCCGGTGATCGTCTATCAGCTTCTCGGGCAGGGGCGCTCGTGGCCGGGCCTGTTCGTGCGCACGGCAGTGCTGCCGGGCGGGGAATGGCGGGCGCATGTCGTCTGGGACAGTCCGGGGCTTGTCGCCGTCGCCTGCGCGGCCCTTGTTGCGGCGGGCATCTACGCCACATGGCGGCGGCATGATTTCCTGAGTTATCGCGAGTCGCGCTTTCGCAGCGCCGGAGGATTCTAGGCGGGATCGGGCCAAAGCCCTTTTTCGATGACGCGGGATAATACGACGCGCCGTCGGCATTTTCCAATGCCGTCGGTGCGTCTTTTTGTGAGGAAAATCGCAAGCGGTGGAGATTGCGCCATCGGCCGACGGGCTGCACGCATGCCGATAGGAATAATCGTGTCAGAACGGGATGTTCGGACATAGACAATTCCCGTGGGGATTCCTATCTTGAAGCTAACGGGAAAGGGTTCCAATGGTTCAACAGCTAACGGACAAGGAGGACCCATGATCGATAGGGAAAGACTTGCAGACAGACGGCGCATTGGCATGAAGCTGCTCCGCTGGCACAGCGAGCAGGCACCCCACATCAAGAGGATCACCGGCGAACTGAGCGACGACGAGGCCATGCGCCTTCGCGGAAAGCTCGGAACCACCCGGGTTTCCGAATCCCGCCGCCGCAAGAAGAACAAGGACGCCATGTCCCTGCGGGAAATGCGTCAGGAACAGGATTGGCCCTGGTACGATTTCTAGACGGTACGCCGTCTCAACATAGCAGATGAACGCACACGACACGCCCCCGGCCGCAAGGCCGGGGGCTTTTTTGCGTTCCGCGCGGCGAAGGGGGTGCCGTGAATGGACGTTGTCGTTCGCGGCCCGATGCAAGACGCGGCCTCCGGCGGCCAAGGGAGCGCGGCTCCCTTGGATCCCCGAATAGGCGATTGTCCGCGTCCCCATTGCGTGCGTTCCGGCTTTGCCGCTGTCCCCATGTCGGGGGTCCAGGGGGCCGGCGGCCCCTTGGCCGGCGGAGCCTACGGCTTGCGCCTGTCAATGAACGATACGCCCCAGCCACTGCGCGAAATCCGCCCCAGCCCATCATACCGCTTCCCCACCCGCGCCACACGTATCGCAGTGCGCCGCAGGCCCTGCGGCCGCGCGCATCATCGCAAAGACGTCACGCTGTAATGGCGCTGGGGCACCGAGAAAAAACATTGACAGATAATTTGCGAATTCGATATTTACTGCTTCGCGAATTGACGAATCGGAAAATTCCTGCATCATGAATTTTCACATCACCCCTGACGGGGAGAGAAGCGGAACACAACACATGAAGAGACAGCTCGACCAGACGGACGCCAGACTCGTAGCGGCGCTGACCGAAGACGGCCAGCAGTCGACGGGCAGGCTTGCCGAGCGTCTCGGCGTGACCGGCCCGACGATTCGTTCGAGACTCAAGAATCTCATCACTTCCGGAATGCTGCGCGTGGCCGCGCTGGTCGATCCCTTCCGCGTGAAGGGGCTGACGGTGGCGCTTGTGGGCCTATGCGTGGAGAGCCACAACAAGCTTGACCGGAAGATGGAGCAGATATCGAAGCTGGAGAAGGTGAACTGGGTGGCCGTAATTACCGGCCGCTACGACCTGCTGGTCGAAATCGTACTCACCGACGGCATAGACGACCTCTATCACTTCATAAATGAAGAGCTGTCCCAGATCGGCGGCATCACCAACACGGAGTCCTTCGTGGTGATGCAGGCCCGTCGCAAGTGGATACTGCTGCCGCAAGGCGCACGGGACAGCGGGGAAAGATAGCGAAGACGAGCGTGGACGGAGCAAACGGGTTCCGCCCGCGCGCCTTATCGTTACCGGTTCCGCCCCAAGGCGGAAATGAGCCAACATCCAACACGAGGATTGTGCCCATGATCATCGGTGTCCCCAAGGAAGTCAAAACGTTGGAGAACCGGGTCGCAATGACCCCCGGCGGCGTGAAGAGCCTGACCAAGCGTGGCCACGAGGTGCTCGTGGAACGCGGGGCCGGTCTCGGCAGCGGCATCACCGACGAGGAATACTCCGCCGTCGGCGCACGCATCGTCAGCACCGCCGAAGCCTGGGCCGCCGAGCTGGTGGTCAAGGTCAAGGAACCCATCGCCTCCGAGTACGGGTACCTGCGGGAGGATTTGATCCTCTTCACCTATCTCCACCTTGCCGCGGACGAACCGTTGACCAAGGCACTGCTCGATTCCGGCTGCACGGCCATCGCCTACGAGACCGTCCAGCTTCCGGACCGCACCCTGCCGCTACTCATGCCCATGAGCGAAGTGGCTGGCCGCATGGCCGCACAGGTGGGCGCACGCTATCTGGAGCGCTCGCAGGGCGGACGCGGCATTCTGCTTGGCGGCGTGCCCGGCGTGTCTCCGGGCGCGGTGGTTATCCTCGGCGCGGGCATCGTCGGCACCAACGCAGCCAAGATCGCCCTCGGCCTCGGCGCGCAGGTCACCATGATCGACATCAACCACCACCGGCTGGTGTACATGGACGACGTGTTCGGCGGACGGCTGATCACCATGACCTCGACGGAGCACAACATCCGTCAGGCCGTGCAGTACGCGGACCTGCTCATCGGCGCGGTACTCATTCCCGGCGCCAAGGCCCCGAAGCTGGTCACGGCCAACATGGTGAAGACCATGAAACCCGGATCGGTCATCGTGGACGTGGCCATCGATCAGGGCGGCTGCATCGAAACCATAAAGCCCACCACCCATGCCGACCCGATCTACGAGATCGATGGCGTGGTGCATTACGGCGTGACGAACATGCCCGGAGCCGTGCCCCGCACCTCCACGTTCGCACTCACGAACCAAACCATCACCTACGTGCTCAAGCTCGCCGACGCCGGCCTTGATGCCCTGCGCGCCGACGCCGCACTCCGGGGTGGATTGAATACATACAAGGGCACACTGACGTGCCCCGCCGTTGGCGAGGCTTTTGGCCTCCCTGCATCGGCACCAGAGGTCATCCTCTAAAGCGTACTCTCACATCATCCCTGTTTTGCGGTATACCTCCCGCACCATGGCCCCCGGCACCCCCCTTTATGCCGGGGGCTCTGTTTTTCGGCGTCCGAAAATGCAAAGGCCCGTTCCCCCACGAGAGGAACGGGCCTTTGAAATATGCATTGGCGGATGCGCTTCAGCGCCGGGCGTTGCCGCGACCGGCGCGCGCGTTCTGGGCCTGCGCCGGGGCCAGCTTGCCCGCGCCCCCCATGAGCGCGGCGAGATTCGCGAAGCTTTCCTCCAGCGTCGATCCGCTGCCCACTTCCTGCTGCAGAAAGGCCCGCTGGGGACCGATCATGTCGAGGGCCGCGTCGATCTCGGCGTTGGAACCGCGCGCGTACGCGCCGATGTTCACCATGTCCTCCACACGGTTGTACGTGGCGAGCAGGCGGATAAAGTCCTGCCCCACACGCAGCATGTCGCGTGGGGTCACATCGGAACGCAAACGGGACACGCTTTTCAGCACATCAATGGCGGGATAGTGGCCCTGATCGGCCAGATCGCGTGTGAGCACAATGTGTCCATCGAGGATGGAGCGCACGGAGTCCGCCACCGGCTCGTTGAAGTCGTCGCCATCCACGAGCACGGTGTAGATGCCGGTGATGGTGCCGTTGACCGAGCGCCCGGCGCGTTCCAGAAGTTTCGGCAGCGCGGCGAAGACCGACGGTGTGTAGCCGCGCGTGGTGGGCGGCTCCCCGGCGGCGAGGCCAACCTCGCGGGCGGCCATGGCGAAGCGGGTCACCGAGTCCATCATGAGCAGCACGTCCTTGCCCTGATCGCGAAAGTATTCGGCCATGGCCGAGGCGGCGTAGGCCGCGCGCATGCGCACCAGCGGGCTCATGTCCGACGTGGCGACCACGAGCACGGAACGGGCCATACCCTCGGGACCGAGATCCTTCTCGATGAATTCCAGCACCTCACGGCCGCGTTCGCCGACAAGGGCGATGACGTTGACGTCGGCGCGGGTGTAGCGGGCCATCATGCCCATGAGGGTAGACTTGCCCACGCCGGAACCGGCCATGATGCCCACGCGCTGCCCCTTGCCGAGAGTGAGCAGGCCATTGATGGCGCGCACGCCCACGTCCAGCGGCTCCTGAATGCGCGGACGGTCCAGCGGGTTGAGCGGATTGGCGTAGAGAGGATAGTAGGCGGCCGGGGCAATGGGCGTGCCGTTGTCGAGGGGCGCGCCGAAGGCGTCCACGGCGCGGCCGAGAAAATTGCGACCCACCGGGAACAGGGGCGGGGTAGCCGTATTGCGGATAAGGGAGCCGGGCCGGATGCCGCGCATCTCGCCGTAGGGCATGAACAGGCTCGCGCCCTCGCGGAAGCCGACGACCTCGGCGTAGATGGCGTTCTCGGCGCGGCCGTCGGGCAAAAGCTCGCACACCGCGCCAAGGGGGGCCTTGATGCCGCGCCCTTCGGCGATGAGACCGACCACCTTGCTGACCTTGCCGTAGGTCTGGCAGGGGTTGGTATCGCGAAGCAGGGCTATGCAGCCGCGCGGATCGAGGCTCACCGGTTGTCTCCGTTGACGATGCCGAGCTGATCGAAGACCGGTGCAACGGCCGCGAAGCGCCCGGACACGGAATTATCCACCATGCCCTCCTCGCTTTCGAGGACCATGCCGCCCTGCGCGAGGGCGGGATCGACCCGCAGTCCCCAGCGTTCGAGGTCCGGATGCGCGGCCTTGGCGCGTTCAAGTAGCGCCTGCATGATTTCCTCGTCCTCGGGCCGAATGCGGATGACGAGGCCCTTGTGCGTGTCGATGGCGTCAAGGGCCTGATCGAGCAGCGCGGCAAGCACCTCCTCACGGCGGGAATCGAGTTCCACGGCCAAAAGGCGCTCCACCGCAAGGCGAACGAGAGTGACAATGTCCTGACGGTGGCGCTGCCAGATGGCGTCGCTGCCTTCCTGCACGGCGCTCATGGCCTGCGCAAGGGTGATGGCAGACTGGTCCACGGCGGCGTCGAGCTGGGCCTGACACTGCGCCGCGGCCTCGTTCAGTCCCTCGTGAAAGGCACGCTCGCGAATCTCCTGCGCCTCGCGCATGGCATCGGCAACGATCTCGCGGGCACGGTCCGCGGCCTTTTCCTGCACGCGGCGCATGTATTCCTCTTCGGTATGCGCCGACCACCCGCGCGAGGTGCCCTGCATGCGCTCCAGCGTCTCCTGCGAGAGGCCGTTGCCGCCAAGGCCCACGACGATGCGCCCCTGCCGCTTGCCCTGTCCGTCAGACAAAGACATCTCCGCCTCCGCGGCCGATCATGATGCGTCCCTCGCTCTCCAGCCTGCGAACGATCTTGACGATGTTCTGCTGCGAGCTTTCGACCTCGGACAGGCGCACCGGGCCCATGATTTCGAGATCCTCTCGAATCATGGTGGCGGCGCGTTCCGACAGGTTCTTGAAGAACTTTTCCTGAAGATCCTCGGTAGACCCCTTGAGGGCCTTGGTCAGGTCCTCGTTGGAGACCTCCTTGAGCAGTTCGCGGATGGAGCGGTCGTCCAGCGCGCGAATGTCCTCGAACACGAACATGAGGTTGCGGATGTCCTCGGCCATCTGCGAGGATTCCTCCTCGATCTCGGAAAGGACCTCTTCCTCGGTGGCGCGGTCCACGGCGTTGAGGATTTCGGCCACGGCCTGCACGCCGCCGACCTTCTTGCCTTCCTTGCCGCCCATGGCGATGAGCTGACTCTGGAGCACCTTGTCCACTTCGAGGAGCATTTCCTCGGCCACGGCCTCCAGCCGGGCCAGACGCATGAGAATCTCGGGCCGCACACCGGCGGGCAGCGCCTGCAACAGGTCGGCGGCCTGATCCGGGTGCAGGTGGCCGAGGATGAGGGCCAGCGTCTGCGGATGCTCGTTGCGCAGAATCTGCGACAGGATGCGCGGGCTGACGTTCTCCAGTTCGCGGAACGGAGCCGGGCCGGTGTCGAGATCGAGCGCGTCGAGGATGTACTTGGCGGTCTCGGAGTCGAGGTTCTTCATGAGCAGCTTCTTGACGGTGTCGGGACCGCCCATGAGCATCTCGGCGTTGAGGATGAGCTGGTGGTGGTACTCGCGAAGCACCTCTTCCACCTGCTCCTTGGGTATGGTCTCCATCTCCACCATGGCCTTGGAAATCTGGGCGATCTCGGTGCGATCGAGCCGCTTGAACACCTCGGAGGTGAACTTCTCGCCCATGGCCAGCAGCAGGATGGCTGTCTTGTGCGGTCCGGAAAGGCTCATTACGTGGTGGCCTCCTCTTTGAGCCAGGTCTTGATGATGGCCATCGCGCCGTCCATGTTCTGCTCGGAAAGTTGCAGGGCGTGGGCGCGAATGTCATCGAGCTTGCGCAGCGCCTCCAGCTCCTCCTCTTCCTCGCCCTCGGAAAGGGCGATGCGGCCCTCGCCCTCGGGCAGTCCGGCGATGCCCTCCACGCCCTCGACCTCGGTCTTGGGCCGAATGAGGGCCATGACCACGGGCCTCACCACGAGTACGAGGAACAGGAAGATCAGCAGTCCGTTGAGGAACGGCTTGCCCAGCCGCTGCACGTATTCAAGGATGATCTGCGCGAGGTCGGCCCTGATTTCCTGTTCCGGTCCGCCAAAGGAGATGCTCGATACCTCTATGGTATCGCCGCGCACCTCGTCCAGTCCCACGGCATTGGAAACGAGCTGACGGATGCGCGCCAGTTCCTGCGCATCGCGCGGGGCAAAGGAGAATTCGCCAGTGGTCTTGCCATCGGCGTCGAGCACGTCGGTGTACACGCCATCGACGATGACGGCCACGGTCAGCCGGTCCAGCTCGCCGATGGGGGAGACGATCTCCTGCTCGATCTTGTTGATTTCGTAGTTGGTGGTTCTGGTCTCGCGGGTGGCCTGCTGGTTGGAGACCGCGCCGCCCGGGCCGTCGCCACGGAAATTCGGTTCGGCAACGCCGGACTGGAGGTTGGCGGCACCCTGCTGGGTTTCCTCGCTGCGCTGTTCGCTGCGGATGACGGCGCTCTCGGGGTCGTATTCCTCCTTGTGCGTCGTTTTCCGGCTGAAGTCCAGATCGGCGTTGACCTTGGCGATGACACGGCCGGGACCGTACAGCGGAGACAGCATCTCCTCGATGCGCAGCTCAAGGGCGTGCTCCACGCTGTTCTTCTGTTCGAGCTGCGTGGTGGAGAGGGAGTCGGACGACTCCTTGGGGGAATAGATGATCTCGCCCTTGGTGTCGGCCACGGTGATGCGTTCCGTCGAGAGGCCTTCCACGGCCATGGACACCAGATTGACGATGCCGTTGACTTCCTCGGGGGTGAGCTTCTCGCCCTGCTTGAGCTTGATCACCACGGAGGCCGACGGCTCGGACTTCTCTTCGAGGAACAGCGTCTTCTGCGGCAGGACCAGATGCACGCGTGCGCGCTCCACCTGTGGGAACTCGCTGATGGTGCGCGCCAGTTCGCCCTGCAGGGCGCGCTGGTAGTTGATGCGCTGCACGAAGTCCGTCTGGCCGACCTTGACCTCGTCGAAAATCTCGAAGCCGATGCCCTGCCCGTGGATCTTGCCCTCGCCAGCGACCTTGAGCCGCAGGTCGTAGACCTGATCGGCGGGGACCATGATGGTGGAGCCGTTCTCGCCGAGCTTGTACTTCACGCCTTCCTTCTGGAGCATCTGCACCACGCTGGACGCGTCCTCGGGATACAGGCGCGAGTACAGCACGCGGTAGTCGGGCTGGTTGAGCCAGAAGATAAGCAGGAAGAAGGTGACGATGACCGTCACCGTCAGCCCGGCGATGAGGACGCGCTGGGAGACGGTGGTCCTTCCCCAGAAGGATTTGGCCCTGTCGAGTGTGTCGTTCAGAAACGGGGGCATGGTCGCTCCGTGGATGACGTGTCAGGATGCGGCTAGAACTGCATCCGCGAAAGTTCCTTGTAGGCCTCCAGCACCTTGTTGCGCACGGCGGAGGTCATGCGCATGGCAAGGCCCGCCTTCTGGAGGCTGATCATCAGCTCATGCACATTCTGCGAGCGTCCCGAGGCGAACTCCTCAATCATGGACGTCTTGACGGCGTCGAGCTCGTTGACCTTATGCAGGGAGTCGGTGACCGTCTCGGTGAAGGGCTTCTGGACCTTCATGAAATGCTTGGCGGTCTCCTCGGCGCGGGCCGTGGCGATAGGATCGTCCATGCGCTGACGGCGGACCTCGGTGTCCACCGCGCGGGCGAAGCTCGACGACGCGGGGGAAGCCTTCGACAGCGGCTTCACGCCGCCCACGCCGTTGATGCTGCCGCTCTGCATGGCGGTGCGGTATGCGGAAAGCGCTGCGCTACGGATATCGACCATGATGAATCTCCCCCTTCGCCTAGCGGCCTATCTCAAGGGCCTTGGAGTACATGCCCTTGATGGACTGGATGGAGGTCACCCCGGCCTCGTAGGCGCGCGATGCCGTCAGCATGTTCGTCATTTCCTCGACGACGTTGATGTCCGGGTAGGACACGTAGCCCTGCGGGTCGGCATCGGGGTGTCCCGGCTCGAAGACGCGCTTCATGGGACGGGAGTCCTCGGCGATGCCCAGCACGCGGGAGCCTTTCAGCTCGCGGCTCATGGAGTCCTGCATCACCTTGGAGAAGGGGGAATCCACGTCGGCCGTGGCGCGGACCACTGCGCGGCGGCGGTAGGGACCGCCCTCCGGCGTGCGGGTGGTCTTGGCGTTGGCGAGGTTCATGGACGTGATGTTCATGCTCGTGCGTTCGGTGGACAGTCCGGACGCGGCGATGTCGAGTGCGGTCATGAAATCCATCATGGTCTATCGCCCTCCTTCGGAGATGATGTTGGTCATCCCCTCGAAATTCTTCTTAATGACGGTGGTCAACGCGTTGTAGGCAAGGCTGTTCTTGGCCATGATGGACATTTCCTTGTCGAGGTCCACGTTGTCCTCGCCGTGAATCACGCGGTGCTTCAGGTTCGAGGCGAGATCGGGGCCGAACTGCCCCGCCTCGAAAACATGCGGGATGTGGTCGGCCTGCGTGCGCGTCATCTTGCCCCGGGCGTCGAGGTCGAGGGCCGCCTGCAAATCCTTCTCGAATTCCAGACGCTGGACCTTGTAGTTCGGGGTCGTGATGTTGGACAGGTTGCTCATGACGACATTTTGACGCATGAGCCGCATGTCCAGTACCTTTGCGGTAAGGTTGATATGCGATCCGAAAAGGCTCTTCATCCCACGTTCCTCCTGCATTTCCCGCTGCATCGCGCCGCGGTGCGCCCGTCGGGGTTCCGACCCCGCCCCGGTGCGCACAGGGGATAAAGCAACGCCTGTGCCAACCGCCTCGCCGCCACGGCGCACCCGCCCATAACCCCCCAGCCTACCGCGAAAACAAACCAACGCCGCCCCCGCGCCATGCCCTTGCGCCCACACCGTGGCACACGCATTGCATGACGATGGGCGGGCGGTCATATGTGCCGCACCGATCGGCCGGACCAACGGCCGGAGCGCATCGTGTTTTCGTGCCGGGAACGGTTCCCGGAATTCCCAGAGGAGGGGAATGAGATGAGCAGCCATCTTGATTACGAGATCAACAAGGAACTTGGAGAGTGCTATCTCTTCATGGGCGATCTGGAAAAGGCCCACGAGTATTACAGCAAGGCCGTCACCTGTAATGGCGTGCATCCCGATCCCTATCTCGGGCTTGCCACCATCGCCGTACAGCGCGGCGACCTCGATGACGCCCTTCAACTCTACACGAAGGCCGCGTCCATCGATGCCGACGACAAGTCGCTGGCGGGCATGGGTCTCGTGGAAATGGAACTGGGCAGGCACGAGGAGGCCTTCGGGCACTTCGCGGGCGCGCTGGAGCGCAACCCCGAAAACCTCATCGCCGTGTTCATGATGGTCCAGCTGGGGCACACCCTCGGCCGCATCGAGGAAACCCTGCCCCACATGGAAAACTTTCTCGCCATCTCCCCGCTCAAGCACGACGTCAGATACTCTCTGGCGGGCTGCCTGTCCTGCCTCGGCAGGACCGACGAGGCCATGGCGCATCTGGAGCAGATTCTCGCCAACGACCCCTCGCACGAGGCGGCGCGCGAGCTGCTCGAACAGCTCAGGTCATAACGGCTCCGGCGCGGCGCGGGCTTCGGATCCCTCCCGGCCATCCGTCGCGCGGCTGCCGATGACGCAATGATCTCCCCTCCCCTGCCTGGTTTCCCGGCTCCGGCGCGATTCGCGCCGGGCCGGGGGCCGGGCATCTCGTCGTGCGCGAAGGGGACGCCCGCTCGCCTTGCCTAAACCCCCGTTTTCTGGCACAGCCCTCCCGAACCCAAACCCCCAGAAGCGAGGTTTCGACATGGAGCTTGTGTCCATTCGGCGCGCCATCCTGAGCGTGACCGACAAGACGGGACTGGTCGATTTCGCACGCTTTCTCTCCGAGAACGGCGTGGAACTCTTCTCTACCGGCGGAACCCGGAAAATGCTCCTCGACGCTGGCCTTCGTGTGGCCTCCGTCAGTGAGGTGACCGGCTTCCCCGAAATCATGAACGGCAGGGTCAAGACCCTGCACCCCCACATCCACGCCGGCATCCTCGCCGACAAGGACAACCCCGAGCACATGGAGACCCTCGCGAAGCTCGACCTCGCGCCCTTCGATCTCGTGTGCGTCAATCTCTACAACTTCGCCGAGGCCGCCGCCCGCGGGCTGGACCTCAAGGCCGCCGTCGAGCAGATCGACATCGGCGGTCCCTGCATGCTGCGCGCCAGCGCCAAGAACTTCCACTCCGTCCTCGTGGCCCCCGGTCCGCAGCACTACGCGCGCATCCGCGAAGAGCTGGAAGCCAACGGCATGAAGGCCCCCCTCGCCCTGCGCAAGGACATGGCCGCCCTCACCTTCCGCCAGACCAACCGCTACGACGGAATGATCGCCGACTACCTCGAATCCCACGAGGCATAGGCCAGCTTCGACGATTCCCCCGCGGTCGCCGACGCGGCCGCGGGGTTCTCCGCGCGCGTCCCCTGCCGGAACATGTTGCCTGCTTCCAATGGCGGGCATATATCTTCCGAAAAGCACAGACGGCGTCCGCCGCCGCAAGGAGAACCGCCATAGCCTCGAAAGTCCTCGGCAACACCCAGAGTCTCAAGCCCAGCCAGCTCAAGGCCGTCGCCCGCCTCTACCAGCGCCGCTACCCCCACGAGGGCGGCATGACCAACGACCAGGCCCGCGAACTCGCGGTGCTCTCGCGCGGCATCGGCCGCCAGATCGGCGTGCTCATCGACCGTCAGGGCAAGCCGTCCATGGTCATCGTCGGCGAACCGGGCGGCATCTTCATCCCCGACATTTCCGGCGAACGCCGCAGCCCCGGCAGGCTGCGCGGGCTGCGCCTGCTGCACACCCACCTCACGGACGAGGCGCTCACCGAGGAAGACCTCATGGACATGGTCTTCCTGCGGCTCGACGCCGTCACGGCCCTCACCGTGGACGACATGGGCTCCCCGCGCGACGTGCACGAGGCCACGCTCCTGCCGCCCAATCCCGAAGGCCGCGCCTACGACATCACCGGCCCCACGCCCTACCACCGCGTCACCACCAACTACCTCTCGCGCATCGAGGCGCTGGAGGACGAGATGGGTCGCGCGGGCGCAGCCGCATCCGGCTCGACGCAATCCGGCGGACGCCGCGACAGGGCCATGCTCGTCAGCGTATCCACCGAGGCCCGCGCCGCGCAGGAAATCTCCCTTCGCGAACTGGCGGACCTCGCGTCCACGGCGGGCGTGGACGTGGGCGGCACCATGATCCAGCGCGTACGCGTCATGAATCCCAAGACCATCCTCGGCAAGGGCAAGCTCGCCGAGCTTGAGGTCATGGCCCTTCAGGAAAACGCGGGCGTGATCATCTTCGATCAGGAACTTACCACGGCCCAGATGCGAAACCTCGCCGACATCACCGAACGCCGCATCCTCGACCGCACGCAGCTCATCCTCGACATCTTCGCCCAGCACGCCACCTCGCGCTCCGGCAAGCTGCAGGTGGAGCTGGCCCAGTTGCAGTACACCTTGCCCCGGCTGGTGGGAAAGAACCGGGCGATGGACAGGCTCATGGGCGGCATCGGCGGACGCGGACCCGGCGAGACGAAGCTCGAAGTGGACCGCCGCCGCGTGCGCGAGCGCATCACCCGCATCAAGAAGGACCTCACGGAGCTTCGCAAGCGCCGCAAGGCCACGCGCACCCGCCGCGCCAAGGCCGGGCTGCCCGTGGTAGCGCTGGTGGGCTACACCAACGCTGGCAAATCCACCCTGCTCAACACCCTCACCAGCAGCACCGTGCTGGCCGAGGACAAACTCTTCGCCACGCTGGACCCCACCACCCGCAGGCTGCGCTTCCCCGAGGAGCGCGAGATCATCATCACCGACACCGTGGGCTTCATCCGCCAGCTTCCCGACGAACTGAAGGAGGCCTTCCGGGCTACCCTCGAAGAGTTGGAAGC
The DNA here is from genome assembly GCF_011927665.1 of Desulfobaculum xiamenense. Classification (NCBI taxonomy): domain Bacteria; kingdom Pseudomonadati; phylum Thermodesulfobacteriota; class Desulfovibrionia; order Desulfovibrionales; family Desulfovibrionaceae; genus Desulfobaculum; species Desulfobaculum xiamenense. Next base: position 113,352 of record NZ_JAATJA010000004.1, on the reverse strand, counting down.
CGCCGACGTGCTCCTGCACGTGGCCGACGCGGGGCACCCGGAGCTTGAAACCCACGTCGCCGCCGTGGAGGACATCCTGCGCGAAATGGACCTGCACGAAATCCCGCGCATCATGGTCCTCAACAAGTGGGACAGCCTCGACGACGAACAACGCATGCTGGTGGGCAACATCTACCCCGAGGGCATCCCCGCCTCAGCCATCGACCGCCCGAGCCTGCGCCCGCTGGTGACGGCCATCCTCACCGCCGCCTTCCCGGGCTGGCACGAGGCCGACGCCGAGGACTGGGCGCAGGAGGCCACCGCCGTGGACGAGGGCGACGACGAAACCGAGCAGTGGGAACGGGAGCTTCCGTCGGACGACGAAACAGCTGACGAGCACGGCCGCTAGAACGCGCACCGCAGGAAGGGACGACACGAAGCCCTAGGGCACAAGGCCCCGCAAATCGGCGAGGAATCTCCGCATGACGGGAAGATAGTCGATGTGTTCGCGCGCGGCGGCTGCCACCTCCGCGCGCGACGCGCCGCGTGCCCGACGCGCCCGCTCCAGCGCCTCGCCCCACGCCCAGTCCCGCTCAAGGGGCATGTACCACGGGAAATCCGCCGGGAATGCCGGGTCCGCGCATCCGGCCACCACTGGCAGCCCCCGGGCGAGGGCGTCGCGAACCTTGATGGACGAGGCCTCGGCCAGCCCAGCCCGATGCATGGCCATACTGCCGAAGCACACGTCCGCCGTGGACAAAAGCGCATCGAGAGGCGCAGGCTCAAGAATTCCATGCCACGCCACGCGTGGCGTTCCAATGACCAATCGCCGCAGGTCCGCGTCCAGCGCCCCGGCCAGATGCAGTTCGAACGGCTCGTGCCCGGCGTACTCCGCCATACGCGCGAGCACCACGTCCAGCCCGTGCCACGGACGAAAGCGTCCGGCCACCATCACCAACCGCAGGGCGTCCCCTCGCACGTCACCAGCCAGCCGGACGCGCTGCGCGTGGATGGCGTTGGGCATACTCAGCCACGCCAGCCCGCCAGCGCGTAACGCCTCGGCCCGTGCTATCTCCGGGGTGACGCCCACCACGCCGAGGCATCCCCGCTGCCGCCGGGGTCCGGTCACACGCTCGATCAGCGCCCCCATCCGACTCTCAAGCCCCAGCTCACGCACGGCCAGCGTGTGATGCACGAAAAGCACGTTCTCCCGCCTGCGCATGGGCCGCGCCCATATCTCGCCGGGGTAATAGCGAGCCAACACCACGTCGTACTCCCCAGCCAGCGCGTCCACCACACGGTTGAAGGCCCCCCGCGCCGGGGCGAGATTCAGGGTCAGCGCGCGCCCGGCCATGCCAATGCGCCCCACCCCGCCGCGCCCCGGCGGAAACAGCCCCGTCAACCACCCCGGCACGTCCGGAGCGATACGCCGCACGCCGTCGCGCCCGTAGCCCTCCTGCCCCGAGACCACGAACACGTCCCACGCGTCGCCGTCCAACAGCCGCGCGGCCACGGCCTCGTCGGCCCGCTGCCGTGCCACGCCGGGGTAGTATTCCACGCTCAAGGACACATGAGCTACGCGCACCCTTCGCCTCCATCCGCCACCTGTAACCGATTCCCCGTCAGACTCACGACGCCCCCTCTGCGGCCTCGTGCCGCGCAATGCCGAGGGCGGCAAGGCTCTGCCGGGCGTCGCGATGGTCGGGCACGGCGTCGAGGGCGCGGCGCAGAAGCGTCGCGGCCTCGTCCCGGCGTCCCTGACCGGCAAGAATGACCGCCATGTCCGTCAACGCGTCGGCGGAATACGGATTGATGTCGAGGGCACGGCGCAGGAAGGCCACGGCCTCGGCCGCCCGCCCCCGCGCGTATGCGGCCTCGCCCCGCGCGGTGAGCATGCCAGCGTCGTCCGGCGCGAGGGCCAGCGCCTCGTCGAGCATGCGCGCCGCCGCCCGCTGGTCCCCACCGCGCGCGGATTCCTGCGCCATGGCAAAGAGCACGGCGGCCCGCTCGTCCGGCGCATGCGCCCCGGCACGACGCGTCTCCAGCCACGCCGCGCGTGCGGCGCGCTCCACGTCGAGCATGGCGAGGCGCAAGGACGCCTCGGCATCGCCCGGATAACGCGCCAGCACACGCTCAAGGCGCACCCGCGCGGCGTCGCGGTCCTCACGCTGGCAGGTCCGGCGGGCCTCCTCCACAAGCGCCTGCCGCCACTGCGCGGCGTCCAGCCGGTACAGGCCAAAATCGTACGGGGGAGCCTGCGGATCGGCGGCGGGCACGCGAAACAGCCGCTCCGGCAGGTAGGCCGCGCCGGTACGGCGGCTCACGGCGGCGGCGTCCCACTCGTCGCGCACGCGGTACGTGAAGAAAAGCAGAAGTTCCGGCGGATCGCGCCGCATCTCGGAGACGAGCCAGTCCGCATAGCGCAGCCGCGCCCCGTGCCCGTAGAGGAAAAACGTGGCCCGGCCGATGTAGAAACGGTCCGCGTAGAGATACAGGGCCGGATGGTCGCCCCAGACCAGAAGCCGCTCGCCCTCGCGGGCCAGTTCGCGAACGGCGGTACCCACCTCCCGCGCCAGAGCGAAAAGCCCCCACATGGAGGTGGTCCCGTCGGGATTTCGCCCTTCGCGCTCCTCGACGGCGAAACGCCGCAGGCGCAGCGCCAGCCACCCCGCCTGCGCAAGCCCCACGCCAACGAGCGCCCACCACGCCATGCCCCCGGTCTGAACGGCCCAGTGCGCTCCGGCACCGGCCAGAAGCGCCACGGGGAGCCACAGCGGATTGAAATGCGGCGTGAAATAGTTCTGCTGCACCTGCTGCATGCCAACGAGCACCGCACCAACGCCAATGAGCGCCGCCGTGGCCCCGTCACCACGCAGGGGCCAGCACACGAGCCACGCCCCGGCAACGCACAGCACACCCCACAGGTCGCGAAGGCTCCAGCGCAGGTTGCGCCACGCGAGAAGCCCCCGCCGCCCGCGCGAGGTGGCGCTGTTCACTCCGAGGTAGCTGTCCCCGGCCTCAGCGATGCCGTACTCCCACGAGTTGAAGGCGCGGTTCCACAGCTCCCGCGCGCCGATGACGCCAAGGCGCTCCAGCACGTAACCCGCGTACTCGGCCAGCGGCGTCACGAGGTTGATAAGGTACTGGCGCGGCGAGCACTTCTCGACCAGCGGGATGAGCGCCAGCGGGGCGAGCATGATGACGGCGAAGCCCACGGCGTAGGTCCACAGCGCCGTCCACGGGCCGGGCAAGAAGGGGAAGGCCAGCGGCACTACCACCGCCCACGCCAGCGCGGTCAGCTTGATATGCACCATCCACCCGGCCATGAGCCCGGCCCCGAAGAAGGCCAACGCGCCCACGTCCCCGGCATGGCCCAGAAGGGTGAGGCACAACGCCAGCGGCAGCAGAAAGACGTGTTCGCCGTAGGTGAGGGAGAATAGCGTGGACGGCGCGGCGCAGGCAGCGAGAAATGCCAGCCCCGCCCCAAGCCCGGCCGCGCGCCCCCACAGGGCGTCCGCAGCCAAATACGCGGCGCAGGCAGTGGCCGTCAGCCACCATGCCTTGCAGGCGTAGAAAAACGCGGCGTCGCGGCGTCCGGCGATGCGCGCGGCCTGCGCGGCCAGCCACTCAATGCCGAAATAGCCCACTGTGTGCAGTCCGCCGTGCCATAGCCGCGCCCCGCGTCCCTGAAACGCGGCGAGGAAGAACCAGTTGCCGTCGTCCTCGGAAAAGGCCTTGCGCCGCCAGCCACGCAGGGCAAGCCAACCGAGGGTCACGATGACAAGGCAATCCATGAATGCCGTCACCGCGCGCCTCCGCCGTCGAACTCCACACCGAGTTCGCGCGCCCACGCGGCGAGCATCGCCCCACGCCACAAACGTTCGGCGTAGGCTCCACCGCCAAGGAAGCGTTCGGCCTCGCGGCGCAGGGCGGGCATGTCGAACATGGGCGGGCCGTCGCCGTGGAGTACTCCGCGCAGCCAATGCGGCGCGGCGCGAAGCCACGCCGCATCCGGCGCGACAAAGCCGATCTTGTCGCGCCTGTCGAGGATGGCGTCCGGCACGATGCCGTGCAGAGCACTGCGCAGCACAGCCTTGCCCCGCGCATCAGCTCCAACGAGGTGCCCCTCGGGCAGATGGAGCAGGAACCCAGCCAGTTCCGGGGTCAGAAAGGGCAGACGGCTTTCCACGGAATGGGCCATGGAATTGCGGTCCTCATAGCGCAGGAGTTCCGGAAGGTAGGACGCAGTCAACGCGTCGAGACATGCCGCGCGCAGGTGGTCCGGACCGTGCGGGGCAGGCGCGGGATGCGGCAAGGCCCCGCGCTCGGCCAGCCAGCAGGCATCGACCCAGCGCGGCAGCAGGCGCAGGGCGGGAACGGCGCGGGCCACGCGCTCGGCCCACGGCGGCAGCAGAAGCTTCCCAGCGCGAAGCACAAGCGCCGCCCCGCTCACGTCCGGCAGAGCCAGCGCGGCCCGCCACAGCCGCACGGCCTCGAAAATTTGCCAACGAGAGACAAGCGACGCCATGCGCGACGCCACCATGGGGCGATACCCTGCGGCCAGTTCGTCAGCTCCCTGTCCGTCCAAGAGCACGCGCACCCCGGAATCAGCCGCCGCAGCCATGACCCGGTACTGGGCGTAAACGCTGGCCGAACGCACCGGCTCGTCGTGCGCCCGGATGAGGTCCGCCATGTCCCGCCCAAGGTCGGCTGGTTCGGCCATCACCACATGTATCCGCGCCGCTGCGGCCTGCGCGGCCGTCCGGGCATGCCCAATCTCGGAAGGCGCATCCTTCCCGGCGTCGAAACTGAAGGCCGAGAGGTCCGCGTCCGGCGCATGATGACGCATGGCCACGAGCACCGCCGAGGAATCCAGCCCGCCCGAGAGCGCCGCGCCGACGGGAATGTCGCTTCGCATGTGCCGCGCCACCCCCGCGAGGAACATGCCGCGCAGCACGGCTGCGGCCTGCATAAAGCCCATCGTGGACTGTGGCGCGGGCGTCGGGTCGAACCAGCGATACGGACCGGAGACCACAGCCGCAGGCACGGTGACCGTCAACAGGTGTCCGGCCGGGAGGCGTCGCACATCGGCGAAGAATGTCCGCTCCCCGCCGTCCGTGGGTAGCCCAGCCAGATACCGCCCCACCTGTTCCGGGTCGGCCGCGCGCACCACGCCGTCGAGGGTGAGCAGGGCCTTCGGTTCCGAGGCGAAGGCCATGCCCCCCGGCCACGCGCACCAGTACAGCGGCTTGATGCCGAAGGGGTCGCGCGCGAGGAGTAGCGTGCGGCGGTGGGAATCGTAGAGCGCGAGGGCAAACATGCCTTCCAGCTCACCAAGGGCGGCCTCGCCGCGAAGCGCCAGCAGGCGCAGGAGCACCTCCGTGTCCGAGGTGGAGCGGAAGGTTTCGCCCGCGCGTTCGAGGTCTTCGCGCAGTTCGACGTGGTTGTAGATTTCGCCGTTGTAGACGATCCAGTAGCGGCCGTCCGGCGTACACATGGGCTGGCGCCCGGCGGGAGACAGGTCGAGGATGGACAGGCGGCGGTGGCCCAGTGCGAGGCCAGCGCCGTGTGCGCCAAGGTTCTCCCGGCGCACGGCCGGGGCGTACGGCGCATCGAGAGACCACGCCGTAGCAGGCGTGGCGGGACCGCCAGCGAGACACACACCGCTTCCGTCTGCACGGAACACGGCATAGCCCTCGTCATCCGGGCCACGATGCGCCAGCGCATCGGCCATGCCCGTAATGCCGCCAAGGCGCGCCCAGCCCGCGCCGTCGGAAACGATTCCCGCAATCCCGCACATGCGCACTCTCCAGAGATTTCGGAGGATTCCACAGACTATCGGGCAGGCCGAGGCAGGTCAAGGAGGTCCGGCGCGAATCATGGGCTTCCGAGACAGCGTCGCACCGCCCCCCGATTCCCGGCAGCCGCCGCGTCAGGCGCACTTCCGGACGAAAGACGGCTTCGCGCCACGTTCGGGACGTCCCACGCCAGCCGCGCCACTGTTGAACCGCATCGTGCGCATGTGCTAACGTACGGGAATGGCCGAGTATCCATCTTCAGACCACTCCCAACGTCCCGCGACGGTGGCGAGCGTCACCCCGCTGCCGCTCTCGCGCGACAGCCGGACCATGAAGCAGGCCGCCACCGTTGCGCGGCTGAGCCTGCGCTCCGTCGTGGTCGAGGGCGCACCCGGCCTGCCGCTCCCGCAGTCTCTCGGCCTCGCCACCCGCACCGCCGTCGCCCGGCCGGACACCGGGCGCGGGGCGCTGGCCGTGGCCTCGCGCTACCTGTGGCGGCTGGGGGCGGCCACCTATCGCGCCACCCCGCCAGACGCCGCGCTCTACCACCTGCACGCGCCCTACCAGTTCCCGGCGGTCTACGCCCGCGCCCGGCGCACCGGCGCGCCCATCGTCTACGACGCGCACGACTTCTACACGGCCATGGAACGCCCCGACGCGGCGGGCATGGCCGAACGCCTCGTCCTGCACCCGCTGCTGGCCCGGCTGGAAGCCGCCTGCGTGCGCCATTGCGCCGCCCTCATCACGGTCTGCGACGGGCTGGCGGACCTCTACCGCGAGCGCTACGGACGCGAGGCCACGGTCATCCGCAACTGTCACGACGCCCGCCTCGACGTCGCGCCATCCACGGGAATCCGCGATGCCTGCGACGTCGGGCCAGACGTTTTCCTCGTGGCGGTGATCGGGCAGGCCAAGGCCGGACGCCCAACCGACGCAGCCCTCGCCGCGCTGACAGCCCTGCCAGAGCACGCCCACATCGCCCTGCTCGGACGCGGGCACGAGGCCATCGCCACGGCCGCCCGCATGGCGGGCCTTGCCGGACGCGTACACGCCCTGCCGCCCGTGGCCCCTTGGGAAGTGGTACCTTTCGTTTGCGGCGCCAACGCCTCGCTCATCCTCTACACCCCCATTTCGCAAAACTACCGCTTCTCACTGCCAAACGCGCTCTTCCAGTCCCTCGCCGCAGGGCTGCCCCTGCTGTACCCGGACCTGCCGGAAATCCGCGCCGTGGCCGAACCGCGCCATTGCGGACTGGTGATCGACCCTACGGACAGCGCGGGAATCGCGAGCGCGCTCGCACGCATCATGGACGACGCCGCGCACGCCGCCAGCCTGCGCGAGGCCGCGACGCGGGCCGGGCACGAACTCTCGTGGGCCGCCGAGGAATCGCGGCTTTCGGAGCTCTACGCCCGCCTGCTTGGAGGCTCGCCATGATTCTCGGCTTCAACGCGAGCTTCGACCCCGGCTACGCCATCGCCCTTCGCCCGCACGACGCGCCGGGCTACCCACTCGTGGCCGACGGCCTGTGGGGCGTGACCCCCTCGGGACACGGACTGCGACTTCGAATGCAAAACGGTGCTCTAGAGCGGCACTATCCCGGCATCGGCTGGCGGGTGAACCCGGCCCACACCGCATGGTGGGGCCTTGTAAACCTCACCATCGGACTTTCGCGGGGCGACGCCGAAGCCCTCGACCGCACCCGCGCCGCCGTGGCGTGGCTCGCCGCCAACGCCCGCGAGCACAACGGATTTCCCGCATGGACCTACGACTTCGACTGGTCACACATGGGCATGACGCTTCGCGCCCCGTGGGCCAGCGCACTGGCGCAGGGGCTGGGGGCGAGCCTACTTTTCCGCGCGGCGCGGGCTGCGGGCATGCCGGACCACACCGCGCTGGCCATCCGCGCCCTCGACGCCCTGCGCATCGACCTGCGCGAGGGCGGACTGCGGACCGAGCTGCACGGCACGCTCTGCTTCGAGGAATACCCCACCCCAGAGCCCACCGTGGTGCTCGACGGCTTTCTCTTCGCCCTCGTCGCCTGCGCGGACCTCGCCCACACCACGGGCGACAGCTCGCTACTCGACGATGGAATAGCAGGACTGGCGCGACTACTGCCGGTCTGGGACTGGCGCGGACGCTGGAGCCGCTACGGCGCGCACGGGCCGCTGTGTTCCCTCGAATACCACCAGTTGAACCACGCGCTTCTGATCACGCTGGACGCCATCGCTCCGGGCCACGGCCTTGGTTCCGTGGCCGAAGGCTGGACGCGCCACCGCACATCCCCGGCACTTCGCGCCGCCATCCTCGCCGCCTACTACACCACGAACGTCCGCCACACCCTCGGCCCCGGCGGAGGGCTTGCCGCCTTCGCCCTGCGCAAGCTGCGCGAAATGCGCCCCCCGGCCGCGAAGGAGGACATCGCATGACGCATCCGAACCTGCCCCGCCTCGCCCGCGCCGTGTGGAGCGACCCGCAACAGGCGGTGCGCTTCGCCAGAAACCGCCTCGCCAGCGCCCGGTACTTCGTGCCCGGCGTGCTCACGGCCCCGCCGCCAAGCGTGGTCTACGTGGCCGTCAATTCGCGCTGCAACCTGCGCTGCCGCATGTGCGACGTGGGGCTTGGCGAGACGGACACGCCCTTCCACGACAAACTCGCCGGACCGCACCGCGACATGGGCATCGACGAATTTCGCGCCCTCGTCGATTCGGTGTGCGACCACGCGCCGCTCGTCTCGCTGACGTCCACGGAACCGCTCCTGTGGCCGCATCTGGAAGCCGCCCTCGCCCACGTGGCCAGCCGCGACATGCACGCCGCCATCACCACCAACGGCTACCTGCTCCCGCGCATGGCGGCCATGCTCGTACGCGTGGGCCTGCGCACGCTCAGCGTGTCCCTCGACGGGCCGCCGCGCATCCACAACGCCGTGCGTGGCGTGGCGGATTCCTTCCAGCACGCAACGGAGGGCATCCGCCTCGTGCAGGAGGAAAAGGCCCGCCTCGGGCGCACGTGGCCGCAGATCACCATCAACTGCACCATCACCGCCGACAGCCACGCCCACATCGCCGCTCTGATGCCGCATCTGCGCTCCCTGCGTCCGGACCTCGTGACCGTGTCGCACATGAATTTCGTGACCGACGAACAGGCCGAAATGCACAACCGCCTCTTCTCGCGCATCGGGACCAGCCGCCCCATGTGCACGGCGGGCGTCAACCCGCGCGACGTGGACCCAGGCACCCTCGCCAGTCAGCTTGCCGAGATGCTCGCCGCGCCGCTCGACGCGCCGGTCCTCCTCACCCCACCACTGACGACGTCGGACGACATCGCCGCCTACTACCGCGAACCGTTCAGGCACTTCGGGCACCGGACCTGCTTCATACCGTGGAAGCATGCGCAGGTGCTGGCCGACGGGCGGCTCACCGTGCTCACGCGCTGCTTCGATGTCAGCTTCGGCAACGTGTTCGAAACCCCGCTGCCCATCCTGTGGAACGGCGACTCCATGCGCACGTTCCGGGCGGCACTCAAGGCGCACGGGCGGTTTCCGGCCTGCCTGCGCTGCTGCGGGTTGTTCTGACCATGTGTGGCATTGCGGGATACGTGGGCGGCTCCGGCATCCCCCGCGAGCGCATGCTCGCCGCGCTGGCGACACTGACGCATCGCGGCCCGGACGCGCAGGGCCTATGGACCGCCCACGAGGTGGGGCTGGGGCACAGGCGGCTGGCGGTCATCGACCTCTCCGACGCAGGCGTGCAGCCCATGCGCCTCGGCCATCTGACCATCGTCTTCAACGGCGAGATCTACAACTACATCGAACTGCGCCACGAACTGCGCGAGCTGGGGCACACCTTCCGTACCGGCACGGACACGGAGGTGCTGCTGGCGGCCTACGCCCAGTGGGGGCGCGACTGCCTGCCGCGCCTGAACGGCATGTGGGCCTTCGCCCTGTGGGACGAAAGCGAAAGGCAACTCATCTGCGCGCGGGACCGCATCGGCGTGAAGCCCCTCGTCTACGCGCGGCGCGGCGACACGCTCGTCTTCGCCAGCGAGGCCAAGGCCATCCTCGCCATGCTCGACGCGCCAGTGGCCGTCAACACCGCCGAGGTGGCGGCATGGCTTGCCAGCGGCTACTCCCACTCGGACGACACATGGTTCGACGGCATCCGAAAGCTCCCGCCCGGCCACTGGCTCGCGGCGACGCCCGGCCCGGACGGCCTGCGTGTGGACATCCGCCGCTGGTGGCACATCCCCGAGGAAACCAGTGCCCACGCCACCCCACAGGAACTGCGCGCCCTCCTCGCCGACGCCGTGTGCCTGCGCCTGCGAAGCGACGTGCCGCTCGGTTTCCACCTCTCGGGGGGGACGGATTCCTCGGGCGTGGTGGCCCTCGCGGCCTGCGCTGGGCACGCGCCGCATACCTTTTCCGGCCACTTCCCGGACGCGCCGGAGCTCGACGAACGCCCCCACGTGCAGGCCATGCGCGAACGCCTCGGCCTCGCCCACCGCGAAACCCTCATCACGCCCGAGGCATGGCGACGCAGCCTCGGCGAACTGATCCGGGTGATGGACCATCCCGAGGCCGGACCCGGCGCGGTGAACCAGTATCTGCTCAACGCGCTCATGCGGGAGAATGGGGTAGTGGTGTCGCTTGGCGGGCAGGGTGGGGACGAACTCTTCGGCGGCTACTGGCACCACGTGCCAAGCCACCTGCGAAGCCTCGCGACGCGGGGAATGCGCGGCCGCCTCGTCCGGGAACTGGCGGGCCTCGCCACAAGCGGAACCTTCCTGCGCGAGGCCCTTGGCGCGGCGCTTCGCCGTCTGCGCGGGCAACACGCCTCGCACGGACTGCTCGCGCACGATGTTGCTCCGGCGACGAACTCCGCCCATGGCTGGACGCGCCCGGAAATGGGCATGGCCAAACGCCTGCGAGACGACGTGCTGCACTATCTGCCCGCGCTGCTCCATGTGGAGGACCGCACGAGCATGGCGTGGTCCATCGAATCGCGCCTGCCGCTGCTGGACTATCGGCTGGTGGAATACGTCCTCGCCCGCGACTCATTGGACCACATTCGCGGGCCCAGACTGAAGGTCGTCCTGCGCGAGACCCTCGCCCCGCTCCTGCCGCCCACCATTACCGCGCGATGCGACAAGCGTGGCTTCAACGCGCCGCTTGGCGCATGGTTCGCGGGACCGCTGGCCGACTGGACGCGGCGAACGCTCCTCGGCCCGGACGCCATCGCGACCGGAACACTCCTCGACGCAAGCGTCGTGGCCCACGCACTCGACACCCACGCCCCGCCCCGGCGCGACAACGCCGACGCCATCTGGAAGGCGCTAGCCATCGAGGCGTGGCTTACGGCCTACCGTCACAGGCTCCTGCTCTAGCGCCCCGGCGCGGCGTTCCACTCCGGCGGCTCATCCCCGATCCACTCGAACATAGCGGCCCAGATATTGGCCCCGTCCTTGTACTTGGTCAGGCGATATCCGCGCTGGGCAAAGGCCTCGGCATACGCCGAATACGCCGTGTCGAAACTGTGGCGCGACGGCGCGATGACGATGACGGCAGGGGGCAGGGCGTCCAGCACGGCCAGCGCGGCCTCGGCCGGAGCGGTCTGCCCGTAGACCGCGCCCCACCCCATGGGCACGCCATCGCGCACGATCTCCGGCGCCCGCGCCAGCAGCACCGGGCGCTGGAAGGCCGCGTAGAAGATATGCGGCACATCGGCCTTGCGCACCACCGTGAGCACGGAGTGATTGCTCTCGCGCACGCGCACAAGCTCATCATGATTGCGAAACACGAGGAAGACGCCAAACGCCGCCACCGCGAGGCACACCACGGCGGCCGTGCTGCGCGAGACGTCCGGCTGCACGCGCTGGACCGGCGAAAACGTGGTGGCCAACGCCACACACATGGGCAACAGCAACGCATCGGCATAGCGCAGGTTCCCATAGGGAAACACCCCGGCCACGCCACCCGCCGCCGTGACGACGAAAAGCAGAATCAGATACGCCCACACGAAAAGCGCACGACGGCTCAACCGCCCATCGCCAAGGCGCGAAAAGGCGACCACAGCCACGCACCCCGCGCACACCCCGGCCAGTATCTTGAGCATCATGAGGTTCCCGCGCATGGTCAGCACGCCATCCACACTCTGGCGGAAGGCCTGCAGAATCATAATCAGCCCGCCATGCACCACGAAGCGCGCCACGCCAAGCACACCGCCGTCCGAAAAGCCGGAGGAGGCCAAGAAATAGGCACGCATGTCCGGGCGCGCATCGTGACCGAGGTTCGCAAAGGGAAAGGCGTACCACAGCGCGGCATGCACCACGAAAAACACGGCCAGCGGCCACATGGATGCAAGCGCCCGAACCACCGGCCCCACTCCGCGCATGCCGGGCTCGCGCACGAGGCGCACGGCAAGGGCTGCGGCTCCCCCCACCCCCACGGGCACCAGAATGGTCACGTTGGAAAAGAAGGCCGCCGGAACGAACAGCAGAGCATGGGCCACGGCCTCCCTCCGCCCAAAATCGCGCTCCGCAAGGGTCAGAAACACAAAGAACAGCCAGCAGGCCACGAAAAAGCTCACCGCGTAGGTAACGCTCGCATAGCCGGACACGTAGAGGCCATGCGTGGAGAAGGCCAGAAGCCCGAGGACCACGGCGTGCAATTCGAAGCGCTCCGGCCAGTGCCGGGCCAGCCCCTCGCGCACGACGAAAAGCGTCCCCACGCCGACCAGCACCGCAGGCAGGAGAAAACACCACAGTTCCCCGCCGAGCAAACGATACACCAGCCAGCAGACCAGCCGCGTCGGCAGCAGATAGGCCCCGGCCCGAGCGTACTGCCCAAAGGGACCGTCCACGCCCTCCATGAGCGCATAGTCGTCGTAGCCGAAGCCGTCGCCGGTCACCTGCACCAGCCGCGCCCCGACGCCCACACCGAGGATGGCGGCCACGGCCCATGGCCACAGTCCGTTGCGGTTCTCGATCACCTGCCCCCCTCCGCCACGGGCTGCGCCTGCACCGCAAACACGCGCACGGGAGTGCTCGGCTCATGGCTGTAGGCGTACGTCTCGTCCGCCAGTTCGGGATCGTCGGAGCGCGTCTCGCGCACCAATTGCGCCACGATGCGCTCCCCATCCACCTCGCCGAGGGTCACAGGTGCGCTGCCATCGGCATCGAGCAGCAGACGCTCCACGCGCGGCAGGCCCACCGGTTCGAGCCACGTCGCGCCACCGGCGGGCGTGACCGCAACCAGTCGCACGCCATGGCGGCGCATGAACAGCGCGAGCACCCGTGCGTCATCCCCCACGGGCACCGTGTCCCACAGATAGAAAAAGCGCCGCCCCCCGCCGTCCAGCAGGGCCAGCATGGGGTCGAAGGCCAGCACGCCGCCGCCCTCGGCATCGACGATGCGTAGCATGGCGCGCAGGTGGGCGGCGCGAACGTGATTGCGACGCACATCGGGCATGTTCCAGTCCGCAGCCCGCGCGTAGCCCCTGAAGCCCTCGGCCACGGGATGCTCGCCGGGGAAATTCGCCCGGAATCCCAGATCGTGCTTGGAATGCAGCATCACCAGCACCACGGCCAGCATGACGGCCAAAATCACGCGCAGGAGCCCATTCCCGCGCGAACGGACAAGGGCCACGAAAGAGACAGGAACCACCGCCGCCAACAGCATGGCCTCATAGGTGAAGCGTGGATCGGGCATGGCGCGCGCGGCCAGCGCCACCCCGGCGGGCCACAGGACGAGAAGCGTCAGGCTCTCGGCGGTGCGTCCGGCACCGGGGGGAGCGTCATCTCCCGCACGGACGAAACGCCGCCGCACAAGGCGCTCCACGGCCAGCGCCAGCCCCGCGCCCCACGCCGCGCTCATCATGTCCGCCGTCCGAACCTGCCAGATGCGGCGCAGATAGCCGAACAGCCCGGAATTCCACACATCGGCCACGCGCTCCCCAAGCATGCCCGCCAGCCCATCCACGGCGATGCGCCCGCCCGCGTCGAAATCAATGTCCAGAAGCAGCCGCGCGGCCACCAGCGCCCCGACGCCGCAGCCCGCGGCGGCCACGGCATTGCCCCATGCGAATTCGCGAAACAGCACGCGCCAGCCGCGCATCCTCCCGCGCCACAGCCACAGCGCCCACAGCGCCGCGTAGCCCGCCATACCGATGAGAAAGGGAATGTGGTTGATCACCGCGCACAGCCCAGCCCACAGTCCCACGGCGGCGAGCCTGCCACGGCCAGCGCACGCCATGAATCGCGCCGTCATGAGCGCGAGGACCGATACGGCGGCCAGCCCGGCGGCGTCGTAGCGCGCCGAGGAGCCGACATAGCAGAACGAGCGCAGGAACAGGAACATGTAGCCCACGCACGCGCAACCCACCACGGCCACGCTCACATCCGCCACGCGCAGCGGACGCGGCACGGCCACACACACGGCGGCGAGGCACAAAAACAGCGCGCACGCGTTCAGAACCCGCGCGACCAGCCGGGCGCGGGGAATGCGCTCCATGGGCGGGGTCACATCCATGAGCGCACCGTAGAGGTACTGGGTCAGCGGCATGAGCACGGCAGGCGGCATGCGCCTCGGCTCGCCGTCGGCGAGATACCCGAAACTCGGATGCCCATGGCGAAAGCCCGTGAGGGCCATGGTCATGGACATGGTTTCGTCGGCGGTGTTTGGCGTGTCGATGGTCGGCTCGTAGGCGTAAAGGAAGCTCGCGGCGAGGCTCGCCAGCGCAAGGCCTACCCACAGCGCGGCCCGCAGCGCCCGGCGTATGCCCATTCCCGCAGCGGTCATCGCCGCCTCTCGCCCACGCACAGAAGCGTCAGCCCCACGGGCACGGACAGGCCCCGGCGCACCAGCCAGCGCTCCCCGCCCATGGCCGCGCCCAGAAGCGTCTCCACCACTCGCGGCGGGTGCGAAATTTCGGCGGTGGTCCGGGGGGCGTCTCCACCGCGCAGGCGGTCCCACAAGGCGAGGACGAGAGCGGGCAGAAGCCCGGCGGCGTTGAAATAGGTGCCGCGCAGATTCACGAACCCGGCCCGGCGCAGCATGGAGCGCATGGCGGGCAGGGTGAAGCGCCGCTGGCCCATGCCCGCCCGATCGTGCCCGCGCATGAGACAGGCGAAGGCCGGTTCCGTCACCAGCAGCGCGCCGCCGGGGCGTAGCAGTTCGCGCCCCTGCGCGAGGACCTCTTCCGGGTCGGCCACCCACTGGTGATAGAGCACGTTGAACATGGTCAGCACGTCGAAGCTGCCGGGCCGAAACACCGACGCCGCACGCATGGCGTCCCCACGCACGAGGAGCGCGCCCGGCTGACGCGAACGCGCCAGCGACAGGGCATGGGCACAGAGGTCCAGCCCCACGGCGCTCCCGCACAGACCGGCCAGCAGGGGCAGATTTCCACCGGTGCCGCAGCCGAGGTCCAACGCCCAGCAGGCCCCGGCCGCGCAGCGCCCGCGAAGCATCTCGCGCACCAACTCCCGACGCGCCACGAACCACCAGTGCGTGTCCTCCACCTCGGCCAACCGGTCGTACAGCTCCTCCCTCACGGCACCCTCCCGACGACATCCCCCGGCAAGGCGCAGATCCAGCCTTCGGCGGCCAAACGCACCAGCAGCGCGCGATAGGCCTCACGCACCTCGGGCCGCCCGCAGTAGTGGGCATCGGGATGGGTGTTGATCACGAGCACCCCGCCGCAACGCGCCAGCCAGCACACCTTGGGCCACCACCAGTCGGTCAGCGCCTGCGGCCGCACCCCGCCCGCCACCAGCGGCGCCTCGAAGGGCAACGTGCAGGGCATTTCCACCAGTCCGGGACGCATGCGGAAGGGCCATACATCACCCACCCCGCCATGCCCGCCCGGACACACGAAGTCGTTGTCGAGGCAGGTCAGGTCGTAGTCGAAGAATTCCTCCAGCACGTCAAACATGGTCCGCGTGCGGTACCAACTCGGCCCCCGGTAACCCCGAATCCCGTAGCGCTCGCGGAAAGGGGCAAGGGCGTCGAGGGCATGACGCAGGGCGTCCGCCGCCAGAAAAGCCTCGTCGTTGTCATGGGTCAGCCCGTGCAGGCCGATCTCGTGCCCATGACCGCGCAGGTGGTCCAGCCGCGATGGGTCCGGCTCGGTGCCCGGCACAACGTTCCACAGGGCGCGCCACCCCAGCGACTCGTCCACGGCAGCCAGCTCGTGGGCACGGGCGAGACCGTCGGCGGTGTCGCAATCATGGGTGAGGACCACGGTGCGCGCCAAGGCCGACGGCCCACGCAGCGCACGCAGGACCAAGGCGCAGCCCGGATTGTGCGGCGTAACCGGATGCGCACGGTGCGAACCCCGGCCCCGAACAGCCAGCACGGCCCCGGCCAGCGCATTGCGCAGCGGTCCCGGCAATCGGTGGTAGTGGAAGGGCAACCGCGCCGAGAGCGGACGGACATGCTCCGGACGGTAGGACTCGTCGTGCAGCATGCGTTCCCATTCATCCCGCTTAAAGGCGCACTGCGCGCCGCCCTCGCCGTTCTCCCACACCAGCGCCAGCCTGCCGGTGGGAAATTCACCGAAGAAGACCACGCGGGATTCGTCGGCAGGAACCGCCCGTTGGTCCACCAGCCCGGCGCGGAAGGGAATGAAGGCCCGCATGCCGTCCATCCACAGCTCCCGCGCAAGGGGCGCCGGTCCGGGTACGATCTCCAGCGCGTAATATTCCCGAAATCGCCTGTCAGCAGACATCACCGCCCTCCCCGGCGCTGTCGCGCTCAATGAACCAGTTGGGCCGCCCACGGGCCTCGTCGAGGTTGCGCCACAAGTATTCGCCGAACACGCCGAGCATGAAGAGCTGCGCTCCGCCAAGCACCAGCACCGCCACCATGAGCGACGCCCAGCCTTCCACCCGCACCCCCTGCCCGAGCGCCAGCCACACCACCCACAGCGCATGGCAGAATCCCGCCAGCGACGAGGCGAGCCCCAGCCACGTGGCCGCCTTGAGCGGCAGGCCGGAAAAGGCGATGAGCCAGTCCTTGGCCAGAAGCCAGCGCGTGCGAAGGCTCCACTTGGATCGTCCGCTGACGCGGGGCCTGCGCACGTAGTCCACGCTGTCCTGCGCGAAGCCAATCCACGCCAGCAGCCCGAAAAGCGAGGTGTTACGCTCGCGGCAGGTGCGCACCGCGTCCACCACGGCCCGGTCCAGCAGGTAGAAATCCGCCCGCGAGAGGTCGATGCCGCCGTTGCCACCAGTCAGAAGCCGCAGCAGCAGATAGAACGCCCGCGCCGTCAGCACCCGCGCAAGGCCCTCGTCGCGACGCTCGCGAAGGGCCCACACCACCTGCGCGCCAGCCCGCCACTTGGCCACCATCTCCGCCATGGCCGCCGGATCGTCCTGCCCGTCGGCCGCGATGCAGAACACCGCATCCCCCCGCGCATGGGCCAGCCCGGCCCGAAGCGCCGTATGGCTGCCCGAGCGGCGTGACAGACGCAGGCAACGCACCCGCGCGTCGCCTAGGGCGGCCACGGCCCCGAAGGTGCCGTCCGTGGAGTGGTCGTCCACCACCACGACCTCCACAGAGCAGCCCTCGGCGGCGGCATCGAGCATCCCCAGCACCGCGGGCACGGTGACGGGAATGTTCGCGGCCTCGTTGTAGGCCGGGATGACCGCCGAAAGTCTCATGCATCAGCCTCCGCCAGCCGTCGGGCGGGGATGCCCGCCCATGTCTCGTCCGGCGGCACGTCGGCGAGGACCACCGCGCCCATGCCGACCAGCGCCCCGTCGCCCACCTGCACACCCTCGCGCAGGCGGCAGCCCGCACCGAGGTAGCAGCCTCGCCCAACAGTCACGAACCCGGCCAGCACCGCCCCGGCCGCGACGATGGAATACGCTCCCACCCGCGTATCATGCGAGACCACGGCCCCGGCCATGATCAGGCAGTGGTCGCCGACAACAGCCCCCGGCCCCACAAAGGCCCCGGGCATGACCAGCGTGTTGACGCCAAGCTCCACGTCCCGCGCCACGCTAGCGTGGGCATGGACCAGCGTGGCGAAGCGCCCCCGCGCAAGGCCGAGTCCGTCGATGATGTCAGCGCGCTTGCGATAGGTGGCCGGGCTACCCGGCACCGCCAGCACCCGCACGTAGGGCATGCGCGACAGCCACTCCCGCCCGCCGAGAACCGGCACGCCGCAGCACTCGCGCTCGTGGGTGTCGGGGTCATCGTCCACGAAGCCCGCCGGGCGCGCCACCGCCCCCGGTCCCAGCATGCAGGCCAGCGCCTCGCGCGCGTTGCCGCCGAAGGGGAAAAGCAGCACGTCATCCGACACCGCGCACCTCCCGCGCCACGGTCTCCACGTCCGCCTCGCTCATGCCGTTGAACATGGGCAGAAGCACCACACGCTCCCGCGCATCCTCGGAATGCGGGAGGCGAAGCCCCGTGCGGTAGGGCGGCTCCGCGTGGGCGTTCATGACCCCGGGCCGCGAGGCGACCCCACGGTCCAGCAGGCGCTGCATGAACTCGTCGCGCCCGACGGGAGCGTCCGGCATGAGGCGCACCGGATAGCTCATGACGTTCCAACGGGCGTGGCGCGGCTCGCAGGGCAGACGCAGCCAGCCAACACCGGAAAGCGCCTGCTCGTACAGGGCGCGCAGACGCCGACGCCCCTCGATCATGTCATCCAGCCTGCCGAGCTGCACCACGCCCACGGCGGCCTGAATGTCCGTCATGCGGTAGTTGTAGCCGGTGGTGACGTAGGACTCGATGGTCACCCTGCGCGCGCTGTGGCGCACCGCGTCGGACACGCTCATGCCGTGCTGGCGGTACAGTCGGAAGGCCGCGTCCAAGGCCGCGTCCGCCGTGGTCAGCATGCCGCCGTCGCCGGTGGTGAGAATCTTGCGCGGATGGAAGGAAAAGCACGCCGCCGCGCCGTGGGGCCTGCCCACAGGGGCGAAGCTCGCTCCGCCGTCCACGGACAGGGCGCTTCCCGCCGCGCCGGCCGCGTCCTCCACCACGGGCAGCCCGAAGCGCCCGGCGATGGCGAGGATGCGCGTCATGTCGCAGGGCATGCCAAGCTGGTGCACGGGCAGCACAGCCGCCACCCGCCCGGCGCGCCCACCCCCGCAGGCCCAGAGCGGGCTTTCGGACGGCAGCCCGCCGCGCGTGGCGAAATCGTGTCGCAGCACGCCGTCGCGCAGGGCGCAGTCCTCCTCCAGAAAGCGCTCAAGGGCCTCGGGCGACATGTTGAAGGTCTCCGGCTCCACGTCCACGAAGGCCGGTTCCGCGCCGCAGTGGCGCACCGCGTTGGCCGTGGCGATGAAGCTATGGCTCACGGTGACGACGACGTCGCCGGGCCGCACGCCAACGGCCAGAAGCGCCATATGTAGCGCCGTGGTGCAGCTGGATACCGCGCAGGCATGCGTGGCCCCACAGCGCTCAGCAAAGGCCCCCTCGAAGGCCACAACCCTCGGCCCCTGCGTCACCCATCCGGACAGGATCGCCTCGCGGGCGGCGGCCGCCTCCTCCTCGCCAAGCCATGGTCTGGCAACGGGTATCATCACCATTCCTCCCAGTTGCGTTCCGGAGCCTGCCGCGCCAGCGCCTCGGCCCCGGCAGGATGCCGAGCGAACCATTCCACGGTACGCGAAAGCCCCTCGCCGAAGCTCACCTTCGGCTCCCACCCCGTCAGGGACCGGAAGCGCGAGGCGTCGGCCAGCAGGCGGAGCACATCGCCGGGGCGCTCGCGCGTGTGGGCCACCACGGCCTCGGGATTGCCCACGGCCCGCACCACGCGCGCGCACAGTTCGCCAATGGCCATTTCCCGTCCGCTGCCCACGTTGAGCGTCAGCCCGACGCAGGCGTCGCATTCCGCCGCAAGGGCCAGCGCCTCGGCCACGTCGGTCACATAGGTAAAGTCGCGCGTCTGGGTGCCGTCGCCATGCACGGTGACGTCCAGCCCAGCCATGGCCCGCACGATGGACTTGGGGATGACCTCCCCGGCGTCCCCGGCGTGGTGCGAGCGCGGACCATAGGCATTGAAGGGCCGCACCACGGCCACCGGCAGGCCGTAAGCAGAATGGTAGGCCCGTGCGCTGGCCTCACCCGCCAGCTTGGATGCGCCATACACCGTACGCGGTCGCGCGGAGTGGGCCTCGCTCATGGGCACGCTTCGCGCGCTGCCGTAAATCTCGGACGAGGAGCAGTGCACGAAGCGCGCGCAACCAGCCCGCCGCGCGGCCTCAAGCAGCAACAGCGTGCCTTCGGCGTTGACGCGATGGTTGGCGAAGGGATGGGCCAGCGAATGCCGTACCCCGAGGCAGGCGAGATGAAAAACGACCTGCACCCCGTCCACGGCGCGGCGCACGTCGAAGGGGTCCACCACGCTACCCCGAGCAATCTCAAGCCCGGCGCGTCCGGCCTGCGTGCCGAGGTTCTCCGCGCTGCCGTTGGAAAAGTCGTCCAGCACGCGCACCCTCGCTCCGCGCTCCAACAGCGCGTCCACCAGATGCGAGCCGATAAATCCCGCCCCGCCCGTGACGAGGCACTGCCGTCCTTCCAGTTCCATGCCCTCTCCTCGCGCGATTCGTTGTCCCTCACCTCGCGGCGGCGGCCACGGCCCGCGACAGGGCCTCCACCACGATCGCCACCTGCGCCTCGTTCATTTCCGGATACAGCGGAAGGGTCAGCACCCGCCGGGCGCAGTCCTCGGCCACGGGGAAATCGCCCTCCCGATGCCCAAGGTGCGCGTACGGCGGCATGAGGTGCAGCGGCACGGGATAGTGCACCCCGGTGCCCACGCCCATGCGCGTCATGAATTCCCGCACGCGGTCGCGGTGCTCCACGAAGACCGGATACAGATGCCAGCTCGACGAACGCCCCTCGGCCTCGGTGGAAACGTCCACCCCCGGCACTGCGGCCAGAAGCTCGCCATAACGCACGGCAAGCTCGGCACGTTTCGCGTTCCAGGCCGCCAGCCGGGGCAGCTTCACCCGAAGGGCCGCGGCCTGAAGCGCGTCGCAACGGCCGTTATAGCCCTCGCGCTCGTGCACGTTCTTGGTCGCCTGTCCGTGGTCGCGCAGCACGCGCACGGCGGCGGCCACACGGGCATCGTCCGTGGTCACGGCCCCGGCCTCGCCGCAGGCCCCGAGATTCTTGCCGGGATAGAAGGAGAACGCCGCCGCATGGCCCATGCTCCCGGCCATGCGTCCGCGATAGGTGGCCAGGTGCGCCTGCGCCGCGTCCTCCACCACCCACAGCCCGCGCCGCCCTGCCACGTCGAGGATCGGCTCCATATCCGCAGGCTGACCGTAGAGATGCACGGGCACCACGCCGCGCGTTTTCGGGGTGATGGCCGCCTCGAAGCGCGCGGGGTCGAGGGTATGCGTCGCGGGGTCGAGGTCCGCGAACACGGGCCGTCCTCCGGCCTGCGTCACGGCCTCCGCCGTGGCGATGAACGTCATGGGCGGAACGATGACCTCGTCCCCCGGCGCAAGGCCAAGAGCCATGAACGCGAAGCGCAGCGCGTCCGTGCCGCTGCCCACGGCCACGCAGTGCCGCGTACCGCAAGCCATGGCGAACTCGCGCTCAAAGGCCTCCACGTGCTCCCCGCCCACGAAGGCCCCGGCCTCCAGCACGCCGCGCCACGCCGCGAGGATGTCCCCGGCCAGCGGGGCATGCTGCGCCGCGAGGTCCAAAAACGGCACGCGCATCACATGTCCTCCACACGCTTGAGGAACCGGGCGGGATTGCCCACCCACACCTCGCCGGGCGGCACATCGCGCGTGACCACGGCCCCGGCACCGACCAGCGCGCCCCGGCCGATGGTCACCCCGCACAGGATCACCGCGCCGGAGCCGATGGCCGCGCGGTCCTCCACCACGGTGGGCACCACGGTCCACTCGCCGTCGCCGAGGGGTTCGCCGTCGTCCCCCACGGCGCGCGGGCGCGGATCGTTGACGAAGCTCACGTTGTGCCCAACGAAGACGCCGTCGCCGATACGCACGCCCTCGCAGACGAAGGTATGGCTCGAAATCTTGCAGTTGCGGCCCACGCTGGCGTTCTTCTGTATCTCCACGAAGGTTCCGATGCGCGTGCCGTCGCCCACCTCGCAGCCGTAGAGGTTCACGAAGTCGCGCAGCACCACCCCGGCCCCAAGGCGCACGTCCGCCGCGATGCACGAAAAGCGCGTCATGGCCTCTCCTCCGCGTCATCCACCCGCACCCGTTCCCCGCCGCGTTCCACGGAGCGTTGCGCCGCCTCCAGAACGCGCAGCACGTCCAGCCCCTCGCGCCCGCCGGTCAGGGCCTCGCGCCCCTCGGCAATGGCCGCCGCGAACTCCGCCACCACGGCAGCCAGCGCCTCGCCCTGCGGCACATGCGGCGAGGCCACCCCGCCCGTGCGGTAGGACACGAGCATCCTGTCGCGCTCCTCGCGGCCCGGTCCGGCGTCCACCACCACGCCCTTGTCGTAGACCTTGAGCGTCTCCACAGGGTCAAGGTCGTTCCAGACGATCATCCGCTCGCTGCCGCCGATGATGGTCTTGCGTATCTTCACAGGCGAAAGCCAATTGAGATGCAGATGCGCGATGAAGCCATCGGCGAAGTCCAGCGCCACGTAGGCGATGTTCTCCTGCGGCCAGCCCGCCAGCCGCGCCGCGTGCACGGTCACGGCCACGGGCCGCCGCCCCGTGACGAGGGCCAGCACGGAAAGGTCATGCGGGGCCAAGTCCCAGATGACGTTCACGTCGCGCTGGAAGAGGCCCAAATTCACGCGCACGGAGTCGAAATACAGCAACTCCCCGAGATGCCCGGCGTCCACCAGCCCCTTCATGGCCCGCACCGCGCCCGCGTAGCAGAAGATGTGGTCACACATGAGGACCAGCCGCTTGCGCATGGCCAGTTCGACAAGCTCGCGCCCCTCGGCCACGGAGGCGGCCATGGGCTTCTCCACCAGCACGTGCCGCCCGGCCTCCAGACAGGCCCGCGCCACAGCGTGGTGGGTATGCACGGGCGTGGCCACGGCCACGGCCTCAACACGCGGATCGGCCAATACCTCGGCAAGGTCCGTACAGGCGTCCACGCCGGGATACGGGGCCAGCACCCGCGCCAGACGCCCGGCGTCCAAATCGCATGCCCGCACCAGCCGCGTGTGCGGACAGGCCACCACATTGCGCACGAGGTTCGGTCCCCAGTAGCCGCAGCCCACCACCGCCACGCCGAGCATCAGCCCACCCCCTCGGGCCGGACGCGCCCCTCTGCGGTGTCCTCGCCGCAGGTCTCGGCCACCACGTACAGCGGCCGCCGCTTCACCTCGTCGAAGGTCTTGCCGAGGTAAAGGCCAAGAAGGCCGAGGTTGATGAACACCAGCCCGCCGATGAGGTACAGGGAGACCATGACGCTGGTCCATCCGGGCACCGGATAGGCCCACAGCACCTTGCGCGCCATGAGGAACAGCCCGTAGCCGAAGGCGAACAGCGCCAGCGCCACGCCCACCGCGAAGGACAGCGTGGCCAGCCTGCCGGACTGGGAAACGATGATGTCCACAGCCAGCGCGAACATCCGTGCGAAGTCGTAGGCAGAGCGCCCGGCGAAGCGCGCCTCGTGGCGCACGTCCACAGTCCCGGCCGGGAAGCCCAGCGTACGCACCAGCACGTGAAAGGCCCGGCTGCGCTCGCGAAGCTGGCGGAAATTCTCCACCACCGTACGGTGGAAGATGCCGAAATTCGCCGTGCGCGGGTCGATGTCCACCCCGGCCAGATGGCGCAGCGCCACGTAGAACAGCCGCGATCCGGTGCGCTTCAGCAGGCCGTCGCGCCTATCCGTGCGCCGCGCGAACACGATGCGAAGGCCCTCCAGCGCCCGTGCGTACAGGGCGGGAATTTCCTCTGGCCTGTCCTGCAGGTCGCAGTCCATGACCACCACCCACTCGCCGCGCGCTCTGTCCAGCCCGGCGGTGATGGCGTAGTGCTGGCCAAAATTGCGCGACAGGCGCACCCCGCGCACGCGCGGGTCACGCGCGTTCAGGGCGCGGATGGCCTCCCACGAGCCGTCGGCGCTCCCGTCGTCCACCATCACCAGCTCGAAGTCCGCGTCGAGAGGCTCCACGGCCTGCGCTACGCGGCGGTGGAGTTCGTCGAGGCAGCCCGCCGACTCGTAGACCGGCGTGACCACCGAGATCAGCGGGCATTTGCCGCTCATGCCAGAAGCCTCCCGTCGAGCTTGACCTCGGAGAGCACGCGGTCCGCGTCGAGCAGGTAGCGGTACCACTTCACGGTGACGGTACGCGGTCCCGTGTCCACGCGCCCGAGCTTGATGGCCTCGTAGATGTCGTCCACGGCCTCGTGCGGCGTATGGCGGGGCGTGAAGCCCAGCACGTCGCGGATGCGGACGAAGGAGACGTTGTAGTCGCGGTGGTCGGGGTCCGAGGGCGTGAGGTCCACGCGCACGGGAAAGGGCAGGCGCTCGCGCACCATGTAGGCCACGGTGAGGATGCGGTAATTCTGGGCGTCGCTGCCCACGTTGAACACGCGCCCGCCAACGAGGGCCGGGTCCGCCCCGAGGACCAGCGCAAAGGCCTCCACAGCGTCGAGCACGTGCACCAGCGGCCGCCACTGCGTGCCGCCGCCCAGCACGTTGAGCACCCCGCGCTCCACGGCGTTGAGGGTCATGAGGTTGATGACGAGGTCGAAGCGCATGCGCTTGGACAGGCCGTAGACCGTGGACTGCCGAAGCGCCGTCACCGCGAAGTCCGGCGAGGACAGTTCCAGCACGGCCTTTTCGGCGGCGAGATTGGCCCGCGCGTATTCGGACACGGGACGCGGCGGCGAGTCCTCGTCGAGCACGCCCTCGCCCCGGCCATACACGCTGCACGAGCTGGCCAACACGTAGCGCCGCACCCCGGCGCGGCGGGCCGTGGCCGCCACATGGGCGCGGCCGTGGAAATTGATGTCCTGCGTGAGGGTGGGGTCCAAATCCCCGGCGGGGTCGTTGGACAGGGCGGCGAGGTCGCACACCGCGTCCACGCCCGCGAAATGCTCCACGCGGCAGGAGCGCACGTCCTCGCGCACAAGCGTGAAACCCGGATGATCGACGGTGTCGCCCAGAAGCCCGGTGCCGAAGAAATAGCGGTCCATGCCGATGACGCGATGCCCGTCCGCGAGCAGACGGTCCACCAGCGCGGTGCCGATGTAGCCTCCCGAACCCGTGACCAGAACGGTTGCCATGTCTTTCCCCCTGCCGGGGCACGCGCCCCGGATGCACGGACCATGCGGCCGCTAGCCAAGCCCCCGGCTGGACACCACGATTCCCGCCACGATGAGCGCCACTCCGGCGATCTTGTGGATATTCAGCGGTTCGTGGAGCACGAGGGCCGACAGGACGAGGACGAGGACGAAGCTGAGGCTCATGAAGGGGTAGGCGAAGCTGAGTTGGAAACGCGTGAGTGCGGCAAGCCAGAACAGGGCTCCCACGAACGCCGCGAGAAGCCCCGAGAATATCCACGGATCGAAAACGAGACCGAAGAGGAACATGGCGTTGTCCCACGCGCCGCCCGGAAGGCCACCACGCTGCGACACGCCCCACTTGATGGCGATCTGGCCGTACACGGTGGTCAGCACCGTGCCGAGGATGAACAGGTAGCCCATGCGCCTCCCTCCTCGCGCCTTCGCGCGCTCACGCCGTGCGGTGTCCATTCCCCGGCGCGGCGTGAGCATCGTTCTCCAGCCAGTTCGTCCGGTTGACGAGGTTTCGGAATTCGTCGCTCCCCGCCAGCCGCAGCAGATAGGCGCAGCGCGCGCGGCTGTGTGCGGCCCGAAGCGCCAGTTCGAGGCTTTCGCGGTCCGTCCCCCGCCGCACAAGTGCCCCCAGCCAGTCGCCGAGGCTGCGCAGGGCGATGCCCGCCGCACTGCGAAGAAGCCGTAGCCGCCCCGGAACGCGCCCCCGGTGGCGGGCGTAGGCATCCATGGCTCCGCCGTTGGCCATACGCCGCTCGAAATAGGCCCGCGTCATCCGTGCGGGCGGAATGTGGTGAAAGACCTCGGCCTCGGGCACATAGCCCACGGGCCGCTCGGCCGCCCACAGGGCGCGCATGAGTCCGGTCTCGCCGTCGCCCAGCCACACCTCGCCGAAGGCCTCGGGGTTGAAGCCGCCAGCCGCCACGAGGGCCTCGCGCCGCACGGCCATGTTCACCCCGTAGAAGACTTCCCGGCCCTTGCGGAAGGCGTCTGCGCCATCAAGCAGACTCAGGATGGGGAAGGTGCCCTCCCCGCCCATGAAGGCCACAAGCCAGTCCGGCGGCGGAACCTCCCACGCCGCGCGCACCGGCCCCCCGGCGGCGGCCATGTCCGGGTGGGCGGCAAAGGCCTCGGCATAGGCCGCGCACCAGCCGGATGCAAACGTCGCGTCGTCGTCGGTGAAGAGCAGAAGGTCCCCGTGCGCGGCGCGGATGCCCGCATTGCGGGCGAAATGCAACCCGAGACGCGGCTCGGGAACGTAATCCAGCCGGACGGGAAAGCCTGCGGCCATGCCCTCCACCAGCGCGCGCACCCCGGCATCGGCGGCGTTGTCCACCACCAGCGCCTCGAAACCATGCGTCGTCTGCCCGGCGAGGCTGCGCAGACAGCGCCCCAGTTCGCCGGGACGACGATAGGTGGGCACGATGACCGAAATCCGCATGCCGCTCCTCCCGCGAAATGCCCTACCACCGCCACGGCTGACGCCACGGATAGCCCGCACGCTCCATGGCCCTCCGGGCCGCAACCCACGCCGAAATCCGCCCGACGAATCCGGGCCGCCACCCGCCGCCTCCGGCAAAGCCCTCCGGCTCCGGCGCGGCGTCGGTCCCCAGTCGTCTGGACCACTCACCGCCAAGGGGAAGCGGCACGCCGGGGCGGACCATGCCGTCGAGCCCCCTGCGGCGCAGATTGCGCTCCACGGCCTCGGCCACGGCGGCGTCCTCCCAGTCGAGGCGCAAAAACCCGCGCACCAGTCGCGCCAACACGGCCGCAGTGTCGGCCCGCAGGTCCTCGTGACGCACCAGCGTCACCCGTTCGGGACCAAGCTCGCGTCCTGCGGCCAGCGCGGCGTTGACGTGCCGCGCCCACAACAGTGCCGCGTCCCGCGCGCAGCGCGGTGCCCAGTCCTCCCCCCACGTGCGCGAGGCGACCACCATGGATGTGATGACCTCGCGTGCGTCGCGCAGCATATGCACGAAGCGCGCGCCGGGCATCAGCTCCGCGATCTCGCGCATGTAGAGCGCATGGGACGGGGTCTTCTCCACGAACAGCCCGCCCTCGGGAATCCTCACCCGCATGGACGCCAGAAGCGCGTCCATGTGCGCCGTGAGCGCCGCCATGAACTCCGCCTCGGTCATGTGACAGCCAAGGCCTACCGGGCGCGTGGAGTCCGGGGCCATGTCCCGCCGCCACGCGCGAAGTTGCGGGCCGATGTAGGAATCGAACACCCCGCTCTCCTGCCCGGTGGCCACGAGTGGATGACACGACAGCAGACGCTGCAGCCATGTCGTGCCGCTTCGCGGGCTGCCGACGACGAAGACGAAGTCCTCGCCGCGCAGGGGGGCCAAGGCCCCATTTCGTGAAGGCAGAGTGTCCACCATACCGTCATATCAGGTCTTCGCGTCCGTTCCAAACGTCTTCTGCCACGAGGCGGATGAAAACGCCGCGCTGGCGCGCTGCCTATCGAGCCAATCCTCGAAACCCGGCTCGTCCCCGCGCGCGGCGAGCGCAAGCACAAGGTCCGCCATGCGCCGCGCCGCGCCGCCGTCCGCTCCGCACAGCACGCGCTCCAGCCACGGCTGCGCGCGTTCGCGGACCTCGCGCCGGGACATGGGCGTGGCCAGCATCCCACGCACCGCACCGGGCAGATCCTCCAGCCGCCGCACCGGAACGATGACCGGACAGTCGAGGCTCGACGGCTCCTCCGGGGCCAACGCGCACAGGTAAATAACACGCACCCCGCACAGCACGGCCTCGGCGATGGCGCTGCCCTGATGCGCGATGACCACGTCCGCCGCACGCAGCACCTCGGGCAGCGGCGGATTCGGCGCACTCTGGAAGATCACGCCCGCGTCGCCAAGGGATTCGACGGCGCCCCGGAAGGGTGCGGCGTCCGCCCCGTGATGCATGCGGTAGACAAGCTGCACGCCCGGAACCTCGCGGCGTAGCGCCAGCACCCCGCGCAGAGTCCGGGCATCGGCATGGCGCGCCTCGCGGGCCTGCGTCCACGGCCCGGTCACGCAGGCCACGCACACCGGGTGCGCGGGCGACAGGCCAAGCCGCCGCACCGCACGCGCTCGTCCATCCGATGGAGCCAGCATATCGAGCCGACAGTCCCCCACCGTGGGCAGCAGTTCCGCCGCGCAGCCCAGCGCATGCATGGCGGCCTCGCGATGCACGGTCCCGGCCGTGGCGCACACCCGCGTGGCGAACACGTCCCGCTCCGCCTCCGTGTACACATGCAGACCATGCCCGATGGTCAGCGTGGGCACGCCAGCGACCCGCGCGGGCAGCACGCCGCCCACGCCGGACGCCGCCACCGCGAAATGCGAAAGTTCCACGTCCGGGCGCACGCGGTCCAGAAGCTCCCGCCCGCATTCGATGTCCGCGGCCGCGTCGGGCAGTCCCCGCACGAGCGCGTGACGCATCACGGCCATGGCGGGCCCGGCGAAGCTCTCCCCGTTGCCGTCGGCAAACAGTTCGGCGCTGGCCTCCTCCACGGCCCGCAGCGCGGCGCGTCCCAACCGCTCCCAATGCAGGCGCAACGCGGCGCGAACCTGCAATCCGGACGCGCACCGCACAAGCCGCGCACCGACTCTGTGCAGCCGCCGCACCTGCCAGCGCGAAGGAATACCGCCCTCCACGGCCACGGTCACCGCCGCGCCGCGTCCGGCCAGAAGCGTCACCACCGGCAGGACCTGATCGAGATAATGCCCCGCCCACGTCCGCACGAGGACGGACGGACTGCCTGCGGGCGGACCGTCGGATTCCCACGTCATGCGCCCCCTGTCCGCGCCGGCGAAGGCCCGCTTGAACCGCCGCCACACGCTGGCCGGGTCCGCGCGCACGGTGGCGACCTTACGCGCCAGCACCGGAAGCACTCCGCGCACCGGGCACACTCCGTCCTCTTCGATCGCGGCGTCCTCGGGCACAAACGGTACGCGCTCCACGGCGATGCCTCTACTCGCGCACAACCCGGCCAAGGCTTCGCGCTCCAGCCCCTCCTCCGAGGCCAGCACGCCGTAAAGTCCCGATGCGAAGGGATCTCCCCACTCGGCCATGACCACCCGGCGAGGGCGCACGGTGTCGAGCACCCGTCGCATGAAGACATGCGCCTGCATGGCCTCGAACATGCCAAGGAACACGGTGTGGAACAGCACGGGATACAGGGGGATGTCACGATGGGTGGCCGCGGTGAGCATGTCCGGATGCCCACGCAGCGCGTCCGCCAGGTGCCATGTGGCGGCCATGCGGCGTGCGGCGTCGGACAAGGCCTGCTTGTCCACATCCCATGCCTCGGCCTCGAAGATCCGGAAAGGAATGCCCGCCCCGGCAAGGGCGTCCTGCGCCGCCAGCGTCGTCGCGGCGACCACGGCGTCCCCACCGAAGGCCCGGAACCTCGAACGCAGCCAGCACGCGTCGTTGCGGTCCACTGCCAGCGCGAGAACGGTCATGACGCCTCCGGTCTACGGGCGGCCATCCACATGTGCGAAGACATGCCATTGTCGGCCAGAAAACGCTGAAACGCCCCGCCGATGCGCCCCCACTCGTCCATCAGCACCCAGCGCAAAAAGGGCCTATCATCCAGATCGAAGCGCCCAGCCAGCACCTCGCGTCGCACGAGTTCGACGTCCAGCTCGCCGGGGGTCGTCACGTCCAGCACCTCGAACCCGCACCTGCGGGCCAGATAGGGCAGGGAGCGCGTGTTGAAAAGGTTCAGATGCTGATGATTCACGGTGCCCGACCGGCTCCCGAGGATGGAAATGTCGAAGCCCTCGCCGTTGGGGCAGGTGACAACGAACAGCCCGCCGGGACGCAGGACGCGCAGGCAGGCCTCGAAGAATCCGGCCACGGAGAACATGTGTTCGATGCACTCGAAGCTGACCACCACATCGGCCATTCCATCGGGCAATCCCGCGCGCTCCACCGTGGACTCCACCACCTCCACGCCAAGCGCCCGACAGGTGGCCGCAAGCTCCGGCACCGGCTCCACCACCACAATGCGCGAGAAGCGCCCGAGCTTTCGGACCTCCTGCGCGAAGAGTCCGAAGCCCGGCCCCACTTCCACCAGCGTCAGCCCCCGTCCAAGGCCCATGCGCTCGCACAGTTCCTCGCAGCGTCTGGCGCGGGGCGCGAAAATGCGCTCCGCGCGCGCGGCGGCGGACGCCGGAAACAGCACCGCATTCTGGAAGCGGTATGACTCGGAGCGCGCATAATAGCGGGCCAGCAGATCCTCGTCCGGCCGAGGACTGACGTAGAGCGTGCCACACGCGAGGCAGCGCCGCCATGTCATTCCCTCCTTCTGCATGGCCGTCTCCTGCTCGACGCATTGGCAGGCCGGACACGGCACCAGCACAAAGCTCCCCACGCGCCGCGCCAGCCAGCGGGCATCCGCCGAAGCGGCCTCGGCGAGGCGGGATCGCAGTTCGTCGGGCCGGATGTCGCTTTCGCGCAGGGTCATGGAATTCCTCCGTCGGCGTAGCTCCACACGCCCTTGACCAGTTGGAAGCCCTCGGCGAAGGCCACGCCGCAGCGCGCACCGGTGCGGGCGTTCTCCCCACGGAAAAAGGCTATCCACTCCTCGCCGCGCCGCTCCACCTCCGAGGCGTGGGCGCGGATGGCCTCGATCTTGCGCTCCATATGGCGCGAAATGTCCACGCAGTAGTTCTCGCGGAAGACCTCAGTGCTCTGGTACCAGTTGCTGCGGTACATGAACACGTTGTCCACCCTGCGCCCGGCCGTGAGCGACGCCGCACCGGCGGCGGCGTGGTCCTGATGCACGTCGCGGTCCCAGTGGGTATAGATGGTGTCCGCCCCCACGCGGACCACTTCCTCGTCGATCAGCGAGATGAGGTCCGGCTGGAAGGCCAGCCTACGATTCTCCAGCCCGAGGCAGGCGAGATCGGCACCAATGATGGCCGCCCCGGAGCGCCCCTCGGCAAAGGCCAACTTCGCCGGGCGCTCCCAGTCGTTATTGGAAAGCGTGTAGCCGGAATGCGTGAGCACGAGCATGGTCACGCGGTGTCCCGCCTGAACGTGCCGGATGAGGGTTCCCGCGCAGCCGAGTTCGATGTCGTCGAAATGCGCGCCAATGGCGAGAACACTTCGGGTCATGCCCCTCCCCCCTTGCGGCCGAACCAGCGAAAGCCCACGGCGGGCAGCGCCCCAAGCTCCACGAGGCAGGCGTCCACAAGGGCCATATGCCGCGCGAGCGCGGCCTCGCGCCGCCTGTCGCCAAGGCGCATTCCGCCGATGACGTTGCCGAAGAAGGCGTATTCCCACTCGAATGCCTCCTGCGCGAAGCGCGCGCCCAAGGCGGAGAGCATATCCTCCATTCCGGCCTCCATGTCGTGGGGGGACTGCACGCGCTCGCCCCGCTCGCCAAGCCAGCGCCCGCGCCGCAGATAGGCATCGAGCGCCGCGTCCAACTCCTCGCGCTCCCGGCACGGCGGCACATCCCGCCAAAACGCCCCGGCAGCGGACAACAGCGACTCCGCCAGAAGCCACACCGCCGCGCCCGCGCGGTCCAGCCGCTCCCGGCATGGCTCCATGACACACACCGCGCCATTGGTAGCCAGAAGCCGCTCCACATGGGCCGCCACCCGGTCCTGATTGGCAAAATGATGCAGCGACGAGGAGAAGACCACGGCGTCATAGCCCCCATCCGCGAGGTCGAGAAAATCCGCCACCTCGTAGCGCAGCGCCCCCGCTCCCGGCACGGGCGGCGAGGACGCCGCCGTTTCCCGCGCGGCGTCGATGGCCACCGGCGAGACGTCCACCCCGGTCACATCGTGCCCGGCCCGCGACAGTTCGAGGGACAGAAATCCCGGCCCGCAGCCCGCCTCCAGCACCCGCGAGGCCGGAGCGAGGCGCGCGGCGACGAAGCGGAAGCGCTCGCCATAGGTCAGGTCCACAAAGGCCTCATCGCGCCACGGGTTGTTGTCGAACCACTCGCAGCGTCCGCAACGGCGCAGGTCCGGCACATGCCCGGCGGCCAGCCGCTCGCGCATCTGCACATCGAAGGCCCGCGCCTCCTCGGCAAGGGACGCTGCCGTATGCCGACGCCCGCTCATGCGCCCTCCCCCGGCGCGCCGAAGGTGCCGGTCAGGCAGCGGCGGCAGACGTCGAAGCCGTCCCACGTGCGTTCGCGCATCATCGTGCGCAGCCGCCGAGACATGGCCCCCCGCCATATCTCGGCCAGTGGCGTCTCACGCACGTTGCCAAGGTGGATTTCGGTACCCACGGGAGAACAGCAGGGATAGACGTCGCCATCCACGCCCACCACCAGCCGCTCGAAAGGCTGGGAGCAGGTGATGTCCGCCATGTGCGAGCGTACGTCCGGGTGCAGGGCCATGGCCCGTTCGCCGGGAATGTGCGGCACGTAGCTCTGGATGGACACGTAGTCCGCCACGCCCTTCCAGCGCCGCACGAAGTCGTCGACCTCGTGGGCGTTCTCGCGGATGCGCACAAAGGTCACACGCAAAAGGGGCAGACGCGCGCCGAGTTCCTTCCGGATTCGCAGAAATTGTTCGATGTTGCCCATCACGCGGTCCCAGTTACCGCCCACGCGCACAGCCTCGTAGGTCTCACGCGTGGCGGCGTCGAGGCTCACCGAAAGCCGCGTCAGCCCCGCCCGCACCAGCCCGCGCGAGCGTTCCCCGTCGAGAAGGCTCGCGTTGGTGTTGAGGCGCACGTCCACAAATCCGCTCTCTCGGGCGCGGGCCACGCGGCGCACAAGGTTCGGGTCCATGAGCGGCTCGTTGTTCCAGTTCACGGACAGGGATGGGCAGCCGTGGGCCGCGGCCTCGGCCATGACGGACTCGAAGAGGTCGTCCGGCATGACGCGGGGTTTCGGCGCGGGCATGGAGTGCCGAAAGCACATGATGCAGCGGTAGTTGCAGGTGTTCACCGTTTCCATGACCAGAAACAGCGGGAACGGGAACTCCACGAGTTCGCGCTCCGCCATGCGCCAGCGGCGGCGATACTCGACGAAACGCTCCCCGAGAATCTCGCCGAGGGTGGCGTCCACGTCGTCGAGGGCGCTGTGGTCGCGGATGCGGTCCACGTTGCTGCGTCCGGATTCCTCGGCCATGTCAGTCCCCCTCCACCGGCATCATCGGCGTGGAGCAGCGCGAGCACAGGCCGATCTCGCGGATGCGCCCGGCCTTCTGCAATTCGCGGTAACGGGTCATGACCTCGCCGGTCCACGCCTCCTCAAGGCTCATGGACGAGAGGTTGCCGAGCACCACCTCGTCCGCGTCGTCCAAATGGCAGAACTTGATGCCGCCGTCGTGCGTGACGGCGAGGCGCTGCCACGGCTTCTCGCACACGAAGTCCTCGCGGTAGGCCACGCGGTGGCGGTAGCGATCCTCCTCGTCCCACTGGTAGTAGTTGATGTATTCGAGGAAACCCATGCCATCGACCACGTCGCGCCACATGTCGATCATGGCCTCGCGCTCGTGGGCATTCTCGCGCATGAGCACCATGTTGATGCGTATGAAGGGCGTGATGGACCCGGCCTGCCGCTTAAGCCGCGCCGCCGTGCGGATGTTCGCCACCACGCGGTCGTAGCTGGAGCCGACGCGAAGCGCCTCGTAGTGCGCCTTGTCCGGCGAATCGAAGGACACGATGAGCTTGGTCAGCCCCGCGTCCATGAGCCGCTGCGCCATGGGCTCGTCGAGGAACAGGCCCGAGGTGTGCAGCATGATGTCGAGGATGCCGCTCTCGCGGGCGTAGGTCACCATGCGCACGAGGTCCGGATGCAACAGCGGCTCGCCGCTGGCGTTGAGGTTCACGGCGTAGAGTCCCTTCTGCGCGCCCTCGTCGATGGCGGCGGCGTAGACGTCGAAGGGCATGGTGAAGGCGGGCGGCAGGGTGCCGCGTCGCGCCATCTGCGTGCGCGGACAGAAGGTGCAGCGCAGCGTGCAGGTGTTGGTGAGGTCGAAATCGAGGTGCATGGGAAAGGGCCGCAGCTCGCGGGCGGCGCTGTAGCGCTGCCAGTCGTGGCGGTAGGCCATGAACGCGGGCCCCATGTCCCGCTCCCATGTCTCGTTGAAGTCGAGGAACTGGCAGCAGACGTTGACGTCGCGCTCCGCCTTGCTCGTCAGCCGGTGGGGGGACTCGGGCATGTCGTCTCCTCCCGCCCCGGCGCGTCGGCGGCGTTGTGCCGCAGGATGTCCAGCGTCGCGGGGCCGTGGTTGAACAGCGCATCAAGGACGGACATTCCCGGCTCGAAACCCGGGAAGGCCTGCGTGTAGGGGGAGCTTTCGTAGCGCACGGCGCGCACAGCCACCCCCGCGGCGTCGAAAAGGGCCATGTCCATGTAGTCCGGCCCGGAAACGCCGCACACGTAGTCCGTGGCGTTCAAATGGAGACAGATGTCGAGCAGAAGTCCGGTGGAGTGCGAGTCGAAATGGGGCAGGGCCGAGGCCCGCACCATGCGCCCGCCCATGCCCAGATAGTTCCGCACGAAGTCGATGAGCGCGATGTTCAGGTCCGCCAGACGGACGTGTCCGGCTTCGACGATAGCACGGACGGATGGAAAAATCTCGTCATGGAACGGAGTTCCGCAATAGTTGTGCGCGATGGCCCCGAGGTACTTGCGCCGCCACGTCGCATCGCCGCAGATGTCCACATCCGCGATGCGCTGGGTGAAGCGCCCACGGCTGACCACGGGCACCGTGACCCACTGCCAGCCCTCGCGGGTGCGGATGCGGTTGCGATTCTCGAAGTAGCGCTTCTTGTACTGCACGGTGTCGAAGAGCACCGTCACCGCGCACAGGTCCATCTTGTGGAAGAAGCCAAGCCACGGCGCGTGCTCGGGCTGCTGAATGGACACGCTTAGGCCCATGGCGCGCCCTCCCGCGCACGGGCCACCACCAGCGTGAGCGGCACCGGCCCCGCGTGCCACGAGAATTCCGCATAGATGGCCCGCATGCGTTCGAGGTCCTCGGGCGTATCCACTGTGACCCGCAGCCCCGGCATGCGCACCTCGCGCGGAACGCTCATGATGCGCGTGGCGAAAAGCCCCGGATTGCGAAACACGTACTCGTTGACGTGCTCGCGGTCCTCGGGCAGGCGCGCCTCGCGGCCTATGCGCTCAAGAGTTTCCATGGAGTAGACCTCCACCCCCGCGCCATCGGGAATGCCGCTGCCGGACTCGTTGCGGTTGGACGCGTAGTCCAGTCCCTCGGCCTCGTGCATGGCCAGAACGTCCGTGGCCAGCGTGAAGCACACCAGCGGATTGTCGCAGGTGGCGCGCATCACGCGCGAAAGGCCATAGGCCGCAGCCGCGCCCCGGATGCGTTCGAGCACGTCGTCCTCCGGCCCGCGAAAGACCTCCGCGCATAGGCGCTGCGCCGCATCGGCCAGCACGTCGTTCTCCGGCGTGTCCGGAACGGCGACCACGATGACCGCCACGCCGCGCACCAGCCGCAGCCGGTCGAGCACCCGCGCCAGAAGCGACCTACCGCCCAGATCGGCCAGCACCTTTCCCGGCAGGCGCGAGGAGCCCATGCGCGCCTGAAGCACGATGCCCGCCCGCTCAATCATTCACGCCCCCCGCAAAGCCCGACCAACGCGGACACGATGCGCGACGCACCGCGCCCGTCCACGGCCTGCCTGCCGCGCTCCCCGGCCTGCGCCAGCCACGTCCCGTCGTCGAGGACGTCCTCCAGAATGCGGGCCGCGTCCACGGGCGCGGTGTCCTGCCCACGTCCGAAACACCGCGCGAAGCCTGCGGCCTCGGCCGCCTCGCCGCGCTCGCGCTCGTGCGGGTCCTCCCAGAACACCACAGAAGGCGCACCACAGCAGGCGGCCTCGAACAGCGTGTTCCCTCCGGCCGAAATCACGAGGTCCGCCTCGAAAAACCGTTCCCACATGTCCGGCACGTCGGTGAGCACTTCACTATTGAGGTCGCTCTCGGCGAGGAGCCTGTCGAGGGACGCGGCGTAGGTGAAGCCCGGCCCGCACACGAAACGCGCCACGCCCACCAATTCCGGGCGTTCGGCATGCACGAGGCCAAGCGCACGCGCCATGACCAGCGTGGCCCCGGTGCGGTCCACCCCGCCCATGGTCACCAGCACCCGCCGCGCCTGCGGCATGGGCGCGCGTGCCCGCTCGTGCACCTCGGCATATTCGGGGCGCACAGGAAGATACGACAGGCCAGAGAGCACAGCGCGGTAACCATCGGGCAGACGGTGCCACGCGCGCACCGGCGCGGGATTGACCATGACCATCGCCTCGGGCCGCCCCTCCCCGAACTCCTCCAACGCGCAGGTCAGATACCCGGCCCGCGCAAGCGGCGCAAAATCGAACTCCTCGGGACGGCGCACATCCACCACGGCGATGTCCGGACCCTCGCCGCCCATGGCCGCGAGGGTTTCCTCGTCGGCGTCATAGGCGTTGGCGGCGTCCCCGAAGCGGCGCATGGTGGCGAGGGCAAGATCGCCAATGCCCAGAAGCCGCGTGGGCATCCCCGCAGCCCGTCCGGCCCCGGCCAGCGCCATGCACGCGAACACGTGCCCAAGCCCGATTTCCCTTCGGCCCTCGGCAATAAGCACAAGCGTCATGGCTCCACCTCCAGCCCAATGTGTTCCGGCCGCAGGGGCGTCTCCGCCGCGATGGGCACGAGGACGCGCCTGCCGAGGGCCGAGCGCCACCACTTGGGGGCAAGGCCCGTGCCGGGGCGGCGCACGTCGAGGATCGTCTCGTCGAGGACATCCCCTGCCGCCACGTCGCGCATGACGATGAGGCTCACCTTGTTGGTGCGCATGTTGCGCTCCTCGGCCGGGGTGGGGCGCTTCACGCCGTCACCGAAGGCTGGCAGC
The DNA here is from genome assembly GCF_011927665.1 of Desulfobaculum xiamenense. Taxonomy (NCBI): domain Bacteria; kingdom Pseudomonadati; phylum Thermodesulfobacteriota; class Desulfovibrionia; order Desulfovibrionales; family Desulfovibrionaceae; genus Desulfobaculum; species Desulfobaculum xiamenense. Next base: position 76,548 of record NZ_JAATJA010000004.1, on the reverse strand, counting down.
ACATGGGCGGCGTAGTCCACCAGCCGCCGAAACTCGGCCTCGTCGGACGACAGGGCGCGATCCGAACCTTCGGCATTGCCCTCGCACCAGTAGTGACGCTCGATCATGTCCGCGCCGAGGGCCACGGCGGCGCGGGCACAATCGATGCCCACGGTGTGGTCCGAGAACCCCGTGGGCAGGCCGAATTCACGCTTCATAGCCACCATGGCCCGTAGGTTCTGCTCCGCCGGATCGGCGGGATAGTTGGACACGCAGTGGAAAAGCAGCAGCCGGTCGTTGCCCCGCGCGAGGATGGCCTCAACGGAATCGCGCACCTCGGCCATGGTGCACATGCCCGTGGACAGAAAGATGGGCTTGCCCGTGTCGGCCACGATTTCGAGGAGCGGAATGTGCGTCGCGAGGTCCGAGCCGATCTTGTAGGCGGGCAGGTCGAGGCGCTCCATGAATTCGAGGTCGCGCACGTGGCTCGGCGCGGAGAAGACCGTCACGCCCCGGCGCTTGCAGTAGTCCACGAGGAAGGCCTGCACCTCTGGCGGGGTGCGGCTCTCGGCGAAGACCTCGCGTTGCAGGCGCGTGCCCACCGAGGGCATGTCGAAGCGGTTCGCGCGCGTGGTGATGGTCTCCGGATCGAGGGTCTGGAACTTCACGGCGTCGGCCCCGGCGCGCATGGCCGAATCCACGATGCGCGCGGCCTCCTCCTCGCCAGCGAAATTCCCGGCCACCTCGGCCATGAAATACACCCGCCGTCCGGTGCCGATGTCCGTTCCGTCAAGGGTTACCGTCGCCGCCATGTCCATCCTCCCTGTCCGTGCCATCAAGCCGCGTGGTGGACACGCGTAGCGCGGGGCGCACGGCCCCGGCCACCCTGCGGCTCACGGCGATGTTGGCTGGAGCGAAGCCCTGATACGACACGCCAAAATCGAGAGCGCGACGCACGGGCAGATGATGCACCCCATGCGCCATGACGTTGACCGTGACGAAGAAGCGCCGTTCGCCGAAGAGCCGCGCGGGAAGCCGCAGCGTGGTCCGGTACGTGCCCCGCCCAAGGGCCGTCCCCGCGTCCGGCGGCAGGAAGTCCGTACTGTCCGCCGCCACCAGCGGCACGTCGCCCTCGTCGGTCAGTTGCAGGATCACGCGGACGTCGTGCAGATCGCGCAGGCACTGGTAGTCCACGGCCACGGTGACCTCCTCGTCGGAGCGGAAATCCCGCCGGGGTGTTCCCGCATCGTCGCACACCGCCACCCGCAGCACGCGAAGCGCGGCCGGGCCGGGGCGGTATTCGTCCACGCGCGATGCCAGCGCAGGGCCGTCGAGCACGGCGGCGTCACTCGGCGCATGGCCGAGGTAGCGGTCCACAGCCGCGTCCGGCGCGCCGTCGAAGCCCACGCGCCCGTCCTCCAGCACGATGCAGCGCGTGCACAGGCTGCGGATGGACGCCATGTTGTGACTCACGAAAAGCACCGTGCGCCCCTGCCCGGCCACATCACCCATGCGGCCAAGGCACTTCTTCTGAAAGGCTGCGTCGCCCACGGCCAGCACCTCGTCCACGAGCATGATTTCCGGATCCAGATGCGCGGCCACGGCAAAGGCCAGCTTCACGTACATGCCCGAGGAGTAGCGCTTGACCGGGGTGTCCATGAACGCCCCGACCTCCGAGAACTCCTCAATGGCCGCGAAGCGGCTCACGGTCTGGGCACGGGTCATGCCGAGGATGGCACCATTGAGAAACACGTTCTCGCGTCCGGTCAGCTCGGGGTGGAAGCCGGTGCCGATCTCCAAAAGCCCGGCCACGCGCCCCTTGAGCCGCGCCTCGCCCGCAGTGGGCAGGGTGATGCGGTTGAGAATCTTGAGCAGCGTGGACTTGCCCGCGCCGTTGCGCCCGATGACGCCCACCACCTCGCCGCGCCGCACGTCGAGGTCCACATCGCGAAGCGCCCACACGTGCCCACGCGAGAGCGCCGGCCCATCCACGCCCAGCGGGGCGTTGGGATCCTCGCGCCCACGAACCCGCGCCCACCAGCTCTGGAGATCACGCCCGAGCCAGCCGGTTCCGGCCATGCCCAGCCGGTAGCGCTTGGACAGCCCGCGAACGCGGATCGCCGTCTCGCCCATGCGCTCCCTCCCCTACACCGTATCCATGAAGGTCTTCTCCACCCGCCCGAACAGCGCCAGCCCGCAAAACAGCACGGCGACGGAGATTCCCACGGCCACGGCCAGCATATTCCAATCGAAGGTGCCGCTGCCCAGCCACGCCACGCGAAAGGCCTCCACCACCACGGCCATGGGATTGAGGGCGGCGATGCCCCGCCAGCGCTCGAGCAGGGCCGAAAGCGGATAGATGATCGGGGTGGCGTACATGAAGAGCTGCACGCCGAAGGAGACGAGAAAGCGCAGGTCGCGGTAGCGCACGGTAAGCGAGCAGACCACGAGGCCAAGCCCCACGCCGAGGCAGGCCATGACCGGCACGAGAAAAAGCGTCAGTGGGGCGGCAGGTCCCGGCAGAGGCAGCTCGCCACGCCACGCGTACCAGCCGAGGAAGGCGAGCAGGAACCCGAACTGCAACAGGAAGGAGAACAGCGCGGAGATGGTCACGGACACCGGCACGGCGAGCCTCGGGAACCACACCTTGCCGAAGATGGCCGTATTGGCCACGAAGGTATTGGACGTGCGCGTCAGGCACTCCGCGAAGTAGCGCCAGACCACCACCCCGCACAGGTAGAACGGCAGGCGCGGCAACCCGTCCGTGGACAGCCCTGCCACCCCGCCGAAGATCACCGCGTAGACCACGGTCAGAAGCAGCGGCTGGATGACGAACCATGCCGGTCCGAGCACCGTCTGCTTGTACTGGGACACGAAGTCCCGCCGCACGAAGAGCACAACAAGGTCGCGGTAGCGCCACAACTCCGCGAGGTCCAGACCAAACCATCCGGCCCTCGGCGTGATGACCGTGGTCCACTCGCCCTGCGCATCGGGCACCCGGCGTGCGGCGTTCGCGTCGCTCATGCGTCCTCCGCCGCGCCGTCCCCGTCCCCACGCCTCACAGCCACGAAGGCATAGTTCGCGGGCAGGCCAGCGTATTCGTCGGCGTACATGCGCACCCCCTGAAAATAGCGGACGCCCAGAAGCTCCAGCCCGTGCGCGTCCATGAGCGCACGCATGCGCGTCGCGCTCACTGCACGGGGAAATTCCGTCTCGCGCCCGAACCACCACCAGAGGAGCGTGGCGGCAAGCCCCTTCACGCCGTAGCGCATCTTGGCCGCACTGCGGTGGCGCAGCCCTTCGAGGCAGTACATGACGAACCAGCCAATACCGTTGGCAGTGAGGCACAGCCTGCCTCCGGGCGTAAGCACCCGCGCCATCTCGGCCATGGCCTCGCGCTGGCGGGTGAACATGAACACCCCGGCGCAGTGCACGCGGTCGAAATGCGCATCAGGAAACGGCAGGCTCTCGGCCACCGCGTCCTGCACCCGGATGCGCGAGGCCTCGGCGGGATGCGCGGCGATGGTGACAAGGCTCGCCTCGCGAAAGCGCCGCCCCGGCTCCACGCCCACCACCTCGGCGGCGTCGCGGGCGTAGGCCAGAAGCCACTGTCCGTCTCCCGAACCGACCTCCAGCACCCGACCGCCCGGCGCGGGCATGCCGAGGCGCTCCAGATGCTCCCGCCAGTGCTCCACCCCGCGCGCAAAGATGACCTCACGCCCGGTCTCCCACGTGGTGTCCGTCTCCTCGCGTCCACCGCGCGGCCACACGAGGCCAAGCCCCCGCGCCAACACCCACGCCAGCGCGTCCGCCGCGCCCACGGCCAGCGCATAGGACAGGCCGCGTCCGCGCAGCAGGCCATGGCGCACCCGCACGGAGAGCCCGCGCCACGCCCGCACGGGCAGGGACGGCCGCGGACGCTCCACCTCGCCGTAGCGCGCGTCGAAGCCCTCCCACCAGCGAAAGGCGTTCAGCGGATGCAACACCACATGCGCCACGTCGCCGGGGCGCAGGGTCCGTAGCCGGGCGATGGGCCACGCGGGCCAAAGCGTCCAGCCGCTGCCGCCGGGATAGCCGAAATAGTCGATGAGCCACAGCTCACAGGGCGGAAGCGGACCGGACGGCGTGTCGCGCACGTAGCCGCCGCCCGCGCCGTCGTGGTAGTCCAGCCCTAGCGCCCCCGGAGCGATGCCGGAGTAGAGATCGCGGTTGGAGCGTCCAAGGCGGTCGATACCCGGATGCCCGTGGGCCACCACGCCGCGCACGCGGCGTCCCGCCTCGGCGGACAGACGGTCGATGTCGGCCCGAAGCTGGGCCAGTCCATCCTCTCCGCGCGTTAGCTGGGCATGGAGATGATCCGAATGCACGCCCACCTCAAAGCCCATACCCGCCACCTCGGCCGCCACCCCGCTGCCCCACAGCGCGTAGTGACGCACCGGGTCCGTGAGAAAGAAGAACGTCGCCCCAAGGCCGCGCGCCTTCAGTTCCCGAGCCAGCGGCACCGCGAACTGAAAGCCGCCCGGGTCCACGTCCACGCGCAGGGCCACGCTCACCCGCCCGGCCTCACCGCGTCCCACCCGGTCCACAAGGAACTCGCCAAGGCCCGCCACGGCGTAGCGCGAGGCCTCGGCCAGCTCGTCGAACACGGCCCGGTAGGCCTTGGTCAGCCCCGGCAACGCGGGTGCGTCGCCCTGCGGGCGCACCACGTTGCCCTCGCGCACCACGCTTCGGGCCTGCTGCACCAGTCCTCCGGCACGGGTCATGCGTCCTCCCCGGATTTGACAAAACGTCCCTCCTGCGCGGCAACGCGCAGCATCCACGCCAGCCGCGCGGGCTTTCCGGCAAGCCCTAGCGCGTCCATGCCGCAGGTCTCCACCAGCCCGCGGATCCTCGCGGCAAGGGCCTCGCGCGCAAGCCCGGCTCCACAGGGCCTGCCCGTTGCGGCCGGGGAAAACAGCCACTCGGCGGGCACGTCGCCCATGGCCACCCGCAGCACGCGCCGGGCCACGGCCTCGGGCAGGCGAAAGGTCTCGGCATGGCGCAGGGCGCGCTCGGCGGCGATGGTGCGCGCCCGAGGCGAGGTCAGAAGCTCGAAAAGGACATCCTCCACCTCGGCAGGCCGCACGTAGACCGAGGTCGGAGCCACGCGCTCCGGCATCCAGCGCGAGGCCTCGGCGGCGAACTCCCCGCCAACCACGCAGGGCACGCCAGCCAGCGCGGCCTCGGTGGCGAAACCGGGCATCGGCGTGTCGGACCACAGCTGATCCACGGCCACATCCGCACGAGCCAGCGCAGCGAGCACCTCGGCGTGGGGCACACCGGACAGCTCGCGGTAGTCGAAATCGACGCCTCGCCCACGCAGGCGCTCCACCATCTCGCGGATGCGCACGGTGCCCTTGCCCTGCGGAGCCGAGGGGCAATGCAGCAGCACAGGACGGGTGCCATCCGCAACGCGACATGGCCGTTCACGGTCGTCCGCCGGAATGCCCACCCGGAAGACATTGACGAGATCACAAGAAAAAAACTGCGAAAACGCAGGATTGCAGATCACGGCATGGGCGCTTCGCTCCATGGCCGCGCAGGCGCGGGCCGTGCGGCGGCTGGCGCGGGCCAACGCCTGGGGCGAGGCCGCCAACGCGAAGCCGTCGAGATAGGGCGGGCGCACGTCGCTGCCGTGGCACATGCAGACCACCCTACGGCCGAGGCGGCGCAGAATCCGCCAATCCACGCGGCTACCCAGCGGGCAGAAGGACGAACCGAAGGACATGACGAACACGTCGTGCGTGGCCGCCGCCCAGACAAAGGACAGCGCCAGAAGCCCGCGCACCATGGCCTCCACCACGGCCCGCCACGCCCGCGCCGCGCTCGCCTCCCGCAGGCGCGCCAACCGCGCGAAGGCGCGGGTCAGCGGATGCCTACGCCCGGCGAAGCCGTACGGCTCGGGATAGACCTCCACCACCGTAGGCCGATGCCCGAGGCGCGAGACACCTTCGGCCAGCGCCCCGGCATAGCCTGCGATGTTGCGCAGACCGATGAACACCCGTAGCGGCGCAGAGCCGTCCGCCGGGCCTCTCATCCCGCCAACCATGACGACTCCCGCGCCAAGGCATCGAGTTTCGCCTCGTCCAAACGCGGCGCATCGGCAACCAGGCACCCACGATCGCTGCGCAGGCCGGAAAAAAGCGCAGGCGCGGCGAGCCGCGCGAAGCCGTTGCACTCCAGCGCTCCGGTCAGCGCGTCCCCAAGCTCCGCCGCGACCATGGCCTCGCAGATGTTGCCGATGTCCGTGGACACGCCGTTGCCAAGCGTCACCGCAAGGCCCGCCCCCACCGCCCGCCGCGCGAGGTCAACGCAGGCCTGCGGACCGGGATGCTTGCACAGCTTGAGCTTGACCGCCGCAGCGCCGACGCGTGCGGCGCGGTCCACGTCCTCCTCGGCGTAGATCGGTTCGTCGAGCATGATCGGCACCCGCGTCGATGCGCACAGCATCGCGGTGCCCTCCCAGTCCTCGCGGGCAAGGGGCTGCTCCAGCCAGCGCAGTTCCTCGCTCGCGCCACCGTTCACGGCCTCGCAGAAGGTTTGCGCCTCGGCACGCGTATAGGCCTGATTGGCGTCGAAGCGCACCATCGCGCCGACATCGGCGGCCCGTTCCAACGCAAGAAGCGCCGCCGCCACATCCGAGGCGAGATCGCGTCCGATCTTCATCTTGAATTCCGTGAATCCCTCGGACAGCGCATCCTCCATCGCGCACAGGACCGCACTTCCTCCGTCCGCCGGATCAAGCGGAAAAACCAGCGGCACGCGCAGGATAGCCGCACACCGCCCGGCCAAGTCCGGAAATTCCAACGCCGACGCCACGGCCGACACGGCAAGCGGCCCCCTCGCGGCCTGTCCGACAGCGCCGCTCAAGGCGTCCCGCGCCGTGTGGCCGACCAGCCCCGCGCACAGCCCGCGCACGGCGTCGCGCACCTCGTCGAGCGTCCCGCCGCCATAGCCCGGTAGCGGCACGGCCTCGCCCACGCCACAGCGCCCGTCCTCGAACACCACGCCGACCCATACGCTGTCCACGTGCGACAGCGTGGCGAAGGACAGCCGATACGGCTGGCGCAAAGCGCGACGCACCACGCCGCAGCGTACGGACACAATGCGCGCGCTCATGCATCGCCCCCGGCAAGCCGCGTGCGGGCGAGGGTCCGCAAGCGCTCGCAACGCTCCTCCACCGCCCGCCTACGCGCGTCCATCTCGGCCTTGCCATTGGCTGCGGACGGCAGCACATACCCCACGGGATTGTAGCTGACGACGCCCTCCAGCCGCGATGCAACGGCAAGACGCGCCGCGCCCGTCAGCCGCGCCCGGCGCACCACGCAGGTGAACCATCGCGCCAGCACATCGGCCCCTGACTCGGTAAGCTCCCCCTGCCGCAGCATGACCGTCACCGGACGCCCCACCACCATGTGGTGCCGAATGAGCGAGGTGATGGCCCGCACATGCAGATTCTCGTCCGCCCCCGGCTCCACAAGCGCCATGGGCGCAAGCAGGGTGTCCGACAGCGCGTAGTCGCCCCGGCGCAGGTAGCGCGTGCGCTCCATGAACACCTGATAGGCGCTGTGAACCACGCTCTGTTCGCGCGCGGAAACCATCACCGGCACCAGCGCGTCGTGATCGAGAAGCCTGCGGTGAAGGTCCGAAAAGTCGTCGCGCCCGGCGAGGGCACAGCGGTAGTCCTCGTCCGGGCCGATAGTGCTCGGGCACACGTCGCAGGCGCGGCAACGCATGAGGCGCATCCCCGTCACGTCGATGATCTCGGACTCGACCTCGTCGGCGAAGGCTTCGGCCAGCCCCCGCGCGGCCTCCAGCCCGCGCCCGCGCGCATCCTGCAGGATGACGAAGGCGACGCGCACTGGCCCTGCGATGTGCCCGCCAACCTCCATGCCCATGAGTAGCCGCGCCAGCCTGCGCCCCGTGCCCATGGCCGTATCCAAACCGTAGTCGTCCTCGCACGCGGAGCCGACCATTCCGGCGCGCACCGTGCCGCCATACTGGGCCGTCGTCTCGGAATCGTTGCCCACGGCCAGAAGCCCGAGGGACACCATGTCCAGCACCTGATAGACCAGCGCCGTCTCCTGCCCGCCGTTGCGCTTGGCACCCACGGCGATGCCGCCGTACAGGCACCCGGCGAGCGCCTCGCGCAGGTAGTCGTCCTCGCGAAGAAGCGTCACCAATTCCTGCACAAGGCTCCCCCGGTCGCCGAAATACACGGGGCCGGACACCAGCAGCGCATCCGCCGCCAGCAGATCGGCCTTAAGCGCGTCCATGTCCTGCCGTGTGCCATCGGGCCGAAAGTGCCACGCCAGCGACCGAAAGCCCACGTCCACGCCCATCCCTGCGCCCACGTCGGCAGCGGCCCACAATCCGGCGGCCAGCGCGGCCTCGGAATTGCTCACCCCCCGCGCGCCAGCCGTGCGCAACGCCTCGCGCAGCCCGTCAGGAACCGTTCCCGTCGAGGCGTCGCCCGGTGCGGACAGTCCGCGCAGCCACACCGCCATCGCCTCGCGGTCCGACAACAGGGGCAACTCGGCGACGAGTAGCGCCGCCTGTTCCGGCGTCAGCGCCCCACGCAGACTTCCCGCCAATCCCAGAATCCTCATGGGCACTCCTCTAGGCAAAGGGATCGACCAGCGCGTCCTCCCGCACCACCACCGGCGCGTAGGCGCAGGTCACCGTCAAGAGCTCGTAGGCGTCAAAGCGTGGCGGCACGTCCTCCCCGCCAAGCATCCGAAACAGCAGCTCGAAATAGTTCTCCCCGGCGGGAATGCAGACCAGCGCCGAGGAATTGGAAAAGCGCGGATTGATCTCGGTGACGGCAAGCCCGCCGGCGTCGTCGCGCCAGACCTGAAAATTCCCCGGTCCGTCGTAGTGCAACGCGCTCACGATGGTCTCGGTCATGGTCTTGATGCGCGGATCACAGGGGATGGTGGTGCCGCGCGTGATGCCGCCACCGGCTCCGAAGCCCCGCCGGTGCAGGGTCACCAACCGCCGCAGGCTGCCCGCGCGGGCGAAGAAATCCACGTTGATCTCCATGCGCCCCTCAAGGTGCTCCTGCACGAGGTAGTCCCCCTCGCGCCCGGCACAGCGCGTGCGCTGCGCCGCGAGGTCCTGCGGCCCGGCAAGCCGCGCAAAGAAGTACCACGGCGAGTTCTTCATCCCGGCGTGACGCGGCTTGAGGCAGGCCGGATACGTCGCGCCATGGCCGTCCGGCGGCAACTCGTCGAGGCGCACGGTATGCGGAACCGGAACGCCAAGGCCTTCGAGCATGGTGTGGCTCGCCCACTTGTCCATGCACAGGTCGATGGTCGCGTCCGGCACGGCCACCAGCGCCGCGCCAAGCGCAGCGAAGCGCTCCCGGCATCCGGCAAGGCCCACGAGGTCGAGGTCCGCCAGCGGGAGGACATGGGAGATGCGCTCGCGCCGGATGATGCGCTCCAGCGCGGCGATGTAGGCGGGATCGGCCGAGCGCGGCACGCGGTAGCACACGTCGGCGGAGACGACTCCCGGCGCGGTGAAGTCCACCTCGGTGGTGACCAGCCGCGTCACCTGCGGACAACGCCGCACGGCATCAAGAAGGATGTTTCGGCGTCCTGCGGTGGGAACGAGTACGCGCATCGCGGCTCCTTCCGGCGGCTGGTTCCGCGCGGGGCGAATTGGTTATCAGGCCATATGGGGCAAGGCTTCCCGGACTGCGGCCCGGCACAATTCAGCGTAGGTTTCGGCGCCTCTTCGCCACGAGAAATCCCTTGCCGCGCGCTGGCGTGCAGCCTGTCCCATGCAAAGGCGCAGCCCCCGGTCGGCAGCGAGGACGTCGACACACCGGGCAAGGCCCATAGCGTCGCCAGCGTCGCACAGAAATCCCGTCTCGCCATCGACGACGACCTCGTCCGTACCCGTTGCGCGCACGGCCACCACGGGGAGCCCGCTGGCCATGGCTTCGAGAACCGTGTTCGGCATGCCCTCCCCGCTCGACGGAAAGAGAAAGACATCCGTCGCACGGTAGGCGTCCGGCATGGCCTCGCGCCCAAGCCAGCCGCGAAAGCGCACCCGGCCATCGAACCCTGCGGCGTCGAAGGCCGTCCGCAACCGCGCACGCTCGGGACCGTCGCCCACGATGTCGAGAATCCACGGCAGACCGTCGAGCCGCGCAAGGACGGACGGCAGGATGCCCAAGCCCTTCTCCGCGCCGAGCCGTCCCGCGTAGAGAAGACGCAGCGCGGTGCCCTCGTCGGTCGAAACGGCGGGCGGCGCGAAGACCTCGCAGGACACGCCATTGGGCACCACATGCACGTCAAGCTCTGGTGCGCTACGCCGCGCCAGCGCGGCCAGCCCGTGACTCGGTGCCACCACCGCCGCGGCAGAGCGCCACAGCCTCACGAGTGCCGGTCGCAACAACCGATGCGCCGTGGCGAGCTGCGCGGGCTGATGCCCCGGCACGTCGCCCCCGCGCAGGGACACGACATAGGGCACTCCACGTAGCGCACGCAGGACCGCAGCCACAGGACCGGCCGGAAACCCGAAGAACGCCACGGCAACGTCGGGGCGCTCCAGCCCCACCAGCGCCCGCAGGCCCGCCGACAGGGCGAAAGTCGCCATCTCCGGCGGCGAAGAGCGGTCCATGCGCCGCCGCAGGACCGGAACGCGGACCACGGCGTAGCCGTCGCGCTCCTCCCGCGCGGGCTGGCCCCGGAAGCGCCCGGTGAGCACGGTAACGGCGTCCCCGCCCCGCGCCATCTCACGGGCGAGGTTGGCCGTGGCGTTTGCGCCGCCGCCCCCCACCGGGGGCAGCTCGTGGCTGATCAGCAGGATTCTCACGATGAAGCGTTCTCCAGACTGCCCGGCGTCAGCGCCCGCAACCGCGACGCGGCAATGGCGTCCCACGGGTCCAGATGCAGGGCTATGCGGTACATGCTCGCGCTACGGCCCAGATCGCCCGTGTGCTCGTACACCGCGCCAAGGGCCACGGCGGCAGCCGGCTCATCCGGATACATTCTGCGCACGCCGCTCAGTAGCACGGCGGCCTCGCGCCCGCGACCGACGGCAAGCATGGCCTCCGCCCTGTTGAGGCTGGCGCACATGGCGTGCCACTGACCGAAATCCGTCCCCGGACGCAACGCGGGCCGCGCCAGCGTGCCGCAGGGGTCGAGCAGATGCCCGTAGTCCGTACCGGAAAGGGCCGCGCGAATCTCATCGGCATTGTCCACCAACTCCGCGAGGGGACGCGCCGCACTGCTGCGCAGGGTCGTACGCGGCGGCCGCTCCCCGACCTCGATACCGAGAAAGGCGCACACCTCCCGCAGGGGCTTCGGATTCATGCTTCCGGCGTCGGAACGCCCGCACACGGCGCGCTCAAGTGTCAATTCGTGGCACTCGAAACGCCGGGACAGGGTCTCCCGCCACTCCCCGATCTCCCTGATGCGTCCGGCAAGGGCGTCGCACAGGCCCTGCGCCCGCAGGCGCACCCGCTCCGGCGGCTGGGGGCCATCGCCATGCGCCCTGCCACCATGGGCCACGCGCTCGCGGCTGCGCACCGAGGAGACGAGCGTCTCCAGCACGTTCTCCCGCACGAGGTGCACAACCTTCACCCCGCGCCGCTCAAGGGCGTCGAGCAGGCCGGGCACAAGGGGAATCTGGTCGTACTTGAGGCAAAAACCAACGGCGGATGCGCTCTCCGCACGGGAGTAGAATCCGTCGAGATAGGCGTCGATGACCTCGGCGAAGCGCGGCGGCGCAAGGCAGCGTTCGTCGGCGCGGATCATGCCTGCCCAGTAGCGGTAGAAATTCTCCGGAGAATGCATGCCAAGGCCCAAAAAGACCTCCGGCCCCACGCTCGCCCCAGGCAGGGCGTCCAGAATGGATGCGACGAAGGCGCTTCCGGAGCGCTGAGTGGAGACGAGAACGAATTCAGTCGGCGAGGACGAAGCGTGTGTCATGCGGCAGCCTCCGTTGCGATTTTGCGCCGCGCCTCCCGGCGCAGCAGCATCCACCCCGCAAGAACCACCACGGCTTGCAGGGCCATCGACAGTTCCGGGGGAGCGGGCCGCTGCACCCCCTGATGCACGACCTCGAAGGCCGCGAGCCATTTCCAACGAATCCCGATGACGAGGGCCAGATGCAAAAGGTCCGGCAGCACGCCGAAGGCGGCGCCAACGGCGATGCGTAGGCGCACCGCCCCCTCGGCACGGCGGCAGGCCACAGTCACGAGGACGAGGGCCAGAAGGCTATCGCCAAGCACCACGGCCGACTGGGCGGGATTGATGAACCACGGTTCCCAGCTCGGCACGCAGTCCACGAGCAGATGCAGGGCGAAACCAAGCGCCGCCGCGACGGCCACGCTCCCCGAACGTGCCCCGGCCACGGCCCCGCACAGGGCATGCGGAGAGGCCATCATGCGCGCCACCTCGGACGTTCACCTTCAGCGCATTCGCAACGCCGACGGCCCCGCCCCGGCCACACGCTCCCGCAACTCACCCTTTCCCGCGCCACTGCGCGCTCGGCGGTTTTTCCCGCCATATCGCCTCCCAACGGCCCGATGTCGATTCCCCGACGCCGCGACGGACCATCACGCGACGCCGACGGTCTTCATGCAACTCTACACAAAAGCGCATGTTTTTCACAACGCAGCCAGACTCTTTCGCAGCTAAAACACTTGGGCAACGCCCGTAATGCCTGCCATGCACGCAATTCTGCACGTTCCATGCCGCGCCATGCATGCAGACACCATCAAACGTCATCTGTGGACCATCACGAATCCATGCGTGCCACCATCACCACGTGGCCCAGCCGTCAAGCATCTCCCGAATGCGGTCCTCGTGCGCGTCGAAGATCACCCGCGACTGCTCGCGGATCACCTGCCGAACCTCATGGGGACGCGGCAGCACGGGCAGGGCCAATCCGTCGAGCACCGAGGCATCCACGCACTCCACCTCCATGGTCTTGTCCATGTCCATGGTCAGGCCGTCCAGCGGGGCGTCCATGACGAACTCCTTGCGTAGCATATCCGGATCGAGGCTCTTGATGAACCGACGCGTCTCCGAGGGCGGGGCCTCGGTGTTGAGGCGCGTAATCTTTGTGTTGAGCCGCTCCACCCAGTTGCGCATCTGGAGCATGTAAGCCTTGACGAGCTTGCGTCCGGTGCCCTTGGGATCGTCGTAGAACCGACCGTTGTGAAACTCGTCGATACGGTCCTGCAATCCCGCGTAGACGAGGTGCACGATCTTCTCGTAGGCGCCGTGGCGGGTGAGCGTCAGCGGGCGCTTGATCCAGCGTTCGAGGAACTTCTCGGGCATCGTGCGTTCAGGACGCAAGAGCCGCCCCGGATTCTCCACGCCAATGGCCGCATAGAACGCCCCCACGTACTCCGGCGCCATGAGCAATTCGTTGAACACGGACGCCCGCTCCAACACGCGCTCGTGCACGCCGCGCAGCTCCTCCAGCTTCTGCGCGAAGGCCTCCTTCTCCACCTCGATCTGCCGCCGGGTGCCAAAGAAAGTCGCCGCCGCCTCGACCATGGCCTCCTGCATCAGATCATCCGTCAGATAATTCAGAATCTTGGTCATCCTGCCTCCCTTGTCCTACGACGCCGTGCCGGGCGTCGATCACGGTTTGCCGCCATCGTATCGCAGTGCACGAAACGGTACAAGGAATCCGCGATGATGCACGCCTTGCTCGATGCATTCCCACCGCGCCACCCGGAGCACGGCATCCACACGGCGCGGGCCAGAGCGCCAAACACGCCATACAGCGTGCCGTCACCGCATCGCCACAGTCGCCACCACCGCATGACATGCGTCGCGCAATGCGCCGCCATGCTTGCGCTTCCCCCCGATTCGCGTATTTTTGGTGGAATGGAGCATTTTATTTTTCTACCCATAAAAATCTAAAGCCCGAAGCCGGGAGGCCCCAATGGTCGAACGCGTCATGCACGCCAACCGGATACTGGCCATCATCGTCCGCGCCGGGCACGAGGCCGAGGGTATCGAATTCTTCACGCCGGACAGCTTCTCCCAGCAGTTGGCCGCCATGCGCCGCCCGGCCGGGCACGTCATCGAACCACACGTGCACAACCCCGTCCCGCGCGAGGTCCACCTCACGCAGGAAGTGCTGTTTGTGAAGCGCGGGCGCATGCGGGTGGACTTCTACGACGACGAGCGCGTCTACCGGGAAAGCCGCATCCTCGCCACGGGAGACGTGATCCTGCTGGCCGAGGGCGGACACGGCTTCCACATGCTCGAAGAGACCGTGCTCATCGAGGTGAAGCAGGGTCCCTACGCCGGCGAGGAAGACAAGACGCGCTACGCGGGCATAGCGCCAAACGAGGCGATCCTTCGCGATCCCGACCCCTGTTCCTGAACGGAGGCGGCATGGACGACTTCATTCCCGTCAGCACCCCTGTCTTCGAGGGGCGCGAGCGCGAGCTTCTGGCCCAATGCATCGAAACGGGCTGGATTTCCTCCGAGGGGCCGTTCGTCGAGGCCCTTGAGCGCGGCATGGCCAAGCGCACGGGACGCGCGCACGGCGTGGCCATGTCCAGCGGCTCGTGCGCCCTTCAGGCCGCCGTGGGCGCGCTGAACCTGCACCCCGGCGACGAGGTCATCATCCCCTCCTTCACCATCATCTCCTGCGCGGCCGCCGTCATCCGCAGCGGGGCCACCCCCGTAGCCGTGGACTGCGACCCGCGCACCTGGTGCATGGACGTGGACCTCGTCCGACAGGCCGTGACCCCCCGCACCCGCGCCGTGATGCCCGTGCACATCTATGGGCTGACCGTAGACATGACGCGCCTCGACGTCCTCACGGCAGAATACGGTCTCGCCATGGTGGAGGACGCCGCCGAGGCCCACGGCCAACAGTGCGACAGCCACCCCTGCGGGGGCTTCGGAACCATGAGCGTGTTCAGCTTCTACCCCAACAAGCTCATCACCACCGGCGAGGGTGGCATGGTCCTCACCGACGACGAGGCGCTGGCCATGCGCCTTCGCTCCATGCGCAATCTGTGCTTCGAGCCGCAGCGGCGCTTCGTGCACGACGAACTGGGCTGGAACTGGCGCATGTCCAACGTGCAGGCGGCCATCGGAGTGGCGCAGCTGGACCTGCTCGACACCTTCGTGGAACGCAAGCGCACCATGGGCCGACGCTACGACGCCCTCTTGGCCGACATCCCGGGCCTCGAACGTCCGCTCCCATCCACGCCCTTCGCCGACAACGCATACTGGGTCTACGGCGTGGTCCTCGCCGACGAGGTCCCCCTCGACGCGGTGCAGGCCATGCGCCGCCTCGCGGAGCGCGGCATCGGCACGCGCCCGTTCTTCTGGCCCATGCACGAGCAGCCGGTGTTCCGGCGCATGGGCCTATTCGCCGACACGCACTGCCCCGTGTCCGAACGCATCGCCCGCCGGGGCTTCTACATCCCAAGCGGCCTCGGCCTCACCGAGGAGCAGCAGGAACGCGTGGCCGCCGCACTGCGGGAGGTGCTGGTCCATGCATGACGAGAACAGGACGACTCACGACGTCTTCGATGATTACGCGAAGTATTACGATTTGTTATACGACGACAAGCCATACGCAGAGGAAGCGGCCTTTGCCGCGCGCCTCGTCACCGCCCACTGCCCGAACGCGCGCGAGGTACTGGAGCTCGGCTGCGGCAGCGGACGGCATGCGGAGCATCTGGCTCGGGCGGGATTTTCGGTATGCGGGGTGGAGCGTAGCCCCGCAATGCTCGACGCCGCACGCGCCCGCAGGGCGACCCTCGACGCGGCCACCGCCGCACGCATCGACCTGCGCGAGGGCGACATCCTCGACCTTGACCTCGGACACCGCTTCGACGCCGTGGTCTCGCTGTTCCACGTCATGAGCTACATGACGACCAACGCAGACCTGCGCGCAGCCTTCGGCGCGGCCGCCCGCCATTTGCGTCCGGGTGGCGTCTTCGTGTTCGACTGCTGGTATGGTCCCTGCGTGCTGGCAGAGCCCCCGCGCGAAGCGCGGCGCACGGCGCAGGCGGATGGAATCCGCCTCGAACGCATGACGCGGCCGGAACTGGACGTGCGCGCCAACGCGGTGTCTGTGCATTTCGAGCTGACCGTGGACCGCGAGGACGAGCCGCCGCGCACCATCCGCGAGACGCACCGCATGCGCTATCTGTTCTCGCCCGAGGTGGAAGGATTCATGGAGGAAGCGGGCCTCGCGCTGGCCGAAAGCGGAGAGTGGATGACCGGACGCGCTGCGGACCGCGACACCTTCGGCGTGTACTTCGTGGGGGTGCTCCGAGGATGAGGGACAGGATATGCATCGTCTCCCCACATCCGAACCCCGAGCTGAACCCGACCATCGTCAATCTCATCCGCGAACTGTCGGGACGCTTCGCCGGGGTGGACGTGCTGTGCCCGCAGGGTGACTTCGCCGCGACGCTCTCCGGCGGATCACTCCAGCTACAGGAGCGGGCCTCCGCGATGAACCCAGCCGCCCCCGTGCGGCCCGGCCTGCGCGGCAAAATCGCCAACGCCGTGCTGCGGCGCATCCGCCCGCACCTCTTCGCGCGGGGGGAACACGCGGCCGTCATCGGGGTGGACCCGCGCGGCATCGCCATGGCCCACAGGCTGAACCGCGTGGCCCGTCTGCCGCTGGCCTACGCGTCCTTCGAGATCATGTTCGAGGAAGAATTGACGGCCGCAGAGCAGGCCATGCACGCGGCCGAACGCGAGGCCTGCGCCCACGTGGACCTCGCCCTCGTGCAGGATTCGCGACGAGCCGAGGCGCTGGAGCGCGAAACCGGCCTTGCGCGTGAGCGAATGGTGCTGGTCCCCAATGCTCCGGCCCCGGAACCCATACCGGAATCGCGCTGGCTGCGGGACCGCCTCGGGCTTCGCGACGACAGGCGCATCGTGCTCCACGCGGGGACCCCGGCGGGCTGGAGCGGGCTACACCTGTGGCCGGACATGCTGGCCACATGGCCCGAGCGCTTCGCGCTGGTGGTGCACTGCCGCGCGGACATCGGCCCGCGCACGCGCGCGCATCTGGCGCGGCTCGGCCGGGGGGGACGGCTATACGTAACCCACGGCCCGCTACCCGCCGCGTCGCTAGCGTCACTCTTCGCCTCGGCGGACTTCGGGTTGGCCTCGTACATGCCCGTACCGGACGACTGGACCAGCGGGCTGAACGTGTACCATCTGGGCCTCTCGTCGGGAAAGGTGGGCTGGTACGCCATGTGCGGACTGCCCATGCTGGCGGGCAACCTGCCCGTGTTCCGCCGGGAGTTCGAGCGCTTCGGTTGCGGAGCCGTCTACGAGCGCGCCGCGCAGACCGGCGAACTGCTCGACGCGCTGGACCGCGACTACGACTTTCATAGTCTGGAAGCCCGACGCTTCTACGACCAGCGCCTCGACCCCTCGGACGGCATCGAACGCTTCTGCGCCCGGATCGAGGAACTCTGCCACCCGGAGAAAAGACCATGACCGCGCCCCTCATCTCCGCCGTGCTCGGCTCGTACAACCGCCGCCGCTTCCTCGCGCGGACGGTGGAGAGCCTGCGCCGCGAGCTGTCCGGATTCGCGCACGAGATCATCGTTGTGGACGGCGGCTCCACCGACGGCGCACTGCGCTGGCTGACCCGCCAGCGCGACGTGCTGACCATCATCCAGCACAACCGGGGAACATGGCGCGGCGTCCAACTGCCGCGACGCTCGTGGGGCTATTTCATGAACCTCGGCTTCCGCTGCGCCTCGGGCCGCCACGTGCTCATGGTCAGCGACGACTGCCTTCTCGTTCCGGGCGGCGTTCCCGCCGCACTGGCCCGCTTCGAGGCGCTCGAAGCCGAGGGCCGCCGCATCGGGGCCATGGCCTTCTACTGGCGCGACACCTTCCGCCGCCGCGAATACGTGGTGGGGCTGACCTTCGGACGCCACATCTTCGTGAACCACGGGCTGTTCCAGCGCGACGCCCTCGCGGACGTCGGCTACTGCGACGAGGAGCACTACGCCTTCTACCACGCCGACGGAGACCTGTGCCTGCGCATGCGTGAACGTGGCTGGGAGGTCACAGACGCGCCGGATTCCTATGTGGAGCACTTCCCCCACGCCACGCGGGAGGTCCGCCGCGACAACCTCGCCCGCGCCCATGCGGACTGGGACGCCTACCGCACGCGCTGGGCGCATCTCCTCGAAAACGACCCCTTCGAGGGCGGGGCGCTGATCAAGGCCTTCGACGATCCGCATCGCACAGCCCTGCGCTTCCCACCGTACGACGTCGCCTCGCTCGTCCTGCGGCGAGCCGCCTCCCGCATGCGCAAGGCCTTCGACCGGGGAGCGCGCCACCATGCGTGATTTCCTGCGAAATCTGCGCGACGCCGCCCTCACCCTCGCCGGGTCGGCGGACTCCGGGGCGCGCTTTCGCACCCTGCAACGGCGCATCCACCCGGAGACGCTACGCTCGCACGACGCCATCCTCGACTGGGCCGCCGAACGCGCGCGCAACGCGGACGACACCGCACAGCCCACGAACGATCCCATCACCATCGAAGGCGCACACCTGCTGCGCGACACCCTCGCGCAATTCTCCGGGTGTCTCTCCGGCACTCGGCTACGGGTGCTGGTGCACGTCCCCCCGGCAACGCTGTCCCCGGCGGGGCACTCCGCCTATTCGAACCTCGCCCGGAGCCTCGATGTTCTCGGCGTGCCCACTCGCATACAGGGCTGGGACGACACGCCGGACGCCATCGCGGACTTCCGGCCCACGGTGCTCGTCACCGCCGACCACGCGGCCTATCTTGACCGCATCCACTGGCCCACGGTGGACACCTGCGCGCGCGAGCACCCGGTCCTCGTCGGGCTGACCGCCGCCCCAGAGGGACAGGCCGACGCGCCGCTCGCCGCGCGCATCGAACGCGCCAAACGCATCGGCGCAAGTTTCCTCTACGCATGGCACGCGCCGCAGGCGCTGGAACAGCCGCAATACGACGCTCTACGCGAAACGGGCCTGCCGCTCGTCTCCGTGGAATTCGGCGCCAACGTCCTCGCCTACCATCCCGAGCCCGGCATCGCGCGGGACATCGACTTCGCGCTTCTGGCCTCGTCCAACCGCTCCAAGTGGGAGCGCTACGTGACGTGGCTCGCGCCCATCCTGCGCGGGCACGTCGGTTTCGTGGACGGCCCCGGCTGGCGGCATGCCCGGCGCTGCCTCATGACCGACGCGCCGCAGGCCGCGCAACGCCACGTCTACGCCCGCGCCCGCGTGGGCCTGAATTTGCACATTGAATCGCAACTGGCCGCACCCACAGAACTCAACGAGCGCACCTACATCCTCGCAGCCTGCGGCGTGCCGCAACTCGTGGACGCTCCAGCGCTCCTGCACAGCCGATTCGACCCGAACACCCTCTACGTGGCCACCTCCCCCGCCGAATACGAGGCCATGTTCAATCGCATCCTCAAACGGCCAGAGGAGGCCCGCGAACGTGCGCTAAACGCCATGCGCAACGTCTTCGCCCGCCACACCACACTGCACCGCGCCCTCGATTTCGCCCGCGCCCTCGAATCGCTCCGCGCCGTGGGGCCGAACGGAGGTCGAAAATGAGAGCGCTGCGACGTCTACGAAACGCCCTGCGCAAGCGCGCGGTCACAGCGCTCTTCACCGCCGTCAACCGCCCGGGCGGATTGAATCACCTCGTCAGCCGCCCAACCCGGCACTGGCTCATGCGCAACTTCGACGACCTGCACGGCACGATCCGACTGGACGATCCACGCGGCGCGGACCTCATGCGCCTGTATATGCTCGCCTTCAACGTGGAGCGTCTGCTTGCCGAGGCCATCCCCGGAGCCTTCGCGGAACTCGGCGTCTACAGGGGCGTCACGGCGCGGCTGCTGCGCCAGTTGGCCCCGCAGCGCACCCTGTATCTCTTCGACACCTTCGAAGGACTCCCCGCGCAGGACGCGCAGGGCGACCCTACAGGGCTCGGGGCCGGGGAATGCGCCAACACGTCCATGGACCTCGTGCTCGCGCGCGTTGGGCGCGAGGGGGTGGTCTGCTGCCCCGGCCACTTTCCCGAAACCGCAGCGGCCGTGCCGGACGGCGAGCGCTTCGCCCTCGTCCATCTGGATTGCGACCTGCTGCCGCCCACCCGTGCTGGCCTCGAATTCTTTTATCCGCGCATGTCGCCGGGGGGCCTGATCATCGTGCACGACTACGCGGGCACCCGCTGGCCCGGCGTCCGACAGGCGGTTGACGAATTCCTCGCCACCCGCCCCGAATCGCCCGTACTCATGCCGGATTCGTCCTGCTCCGCCATCATCGCCATCTGCGGGACGACGCGCGAGATTACGGAGGACCGGCCATGACCGCCCCGCTGGAAGAGGTCCGCACATGCGAGCTGTGCGGCGACACCCGCCAGCGCATCTTCGAGGTCTACGAGCGCTTCGGGGAGCACTTCCCCCTCGTGGAATGCGAGGGTTGCGGGCTGGGCTACCTGAACCGCCGACCGACCGAGGCGGCCATGCCCGAGTGGTACGACCGCGCCTACGGCACCCGCCACCGCGACTGGTGCCCAAACCCGCTTCGCGAGGTAAAATTCCGCATGGTCCGCGCCCTGTTGCGTCTGCGCCAGCGCGGCGGACCGGGGCGGCTCGCGGCCCTGCCGCTGGAGCGCAGATGGCAGCGCATGCTGGCGCGAAACCACATGCAGGGCACCGCACCATTCGCCCGCATCCTCGACGTGGGTTGCGGCCATGGGGCATGGCTGGCGGGCATGCGCCGCTTCGGCTTCGACTGCCACGGCGTGGACACCGCCGCCGAAAGCGCCGAGGCCGCCCGCACCGCCGGACTCGCCGCACACCATGGCAGCCTCGAATCCGCCGCCTATCCGGACGGGCACTTCGCCGTGGTGCGCTTCCATCATGTGCTGGAGCACCTGCACCACCCCGTGCGCGCGCTGACCGAGGCGGCCCGCATCCTCGCCCCCGGCGGGCGCTGCGTGGTCACGGTGCCCAACCACGCGGGCGTGGCGCGGCAGGTCTTCCGCCATAGCGAGGACGTGCCCTACCACCTCTACGCCTTCACGCCAGATACGCTCGGACAGGCCATGGACCGCGCAGGGTTGCGCAGGCTCACGCTGCACACCGAAACGCCGCATCCGCACAGCATCTATTCCTATCTCGCGCTGCGGGCGGTAGAGTGGCTCAACGACGCACCAGAGGCGACCAGACGCGCCGCCGAGGAGTTCTGGTCCGTCGCCAACGAGGATCGCGTCCGGGAATTTCGCGCCACCATGGAATTCTTCGACGCCATCGGCCGGGGAACGCAAATCGTGGCCGTGGGAGAACGCCCATGACGAAACGCCGAGACGACGACATCCGCCCCGCCCCGCAGGACCTGCACGACCGCATCGGGAGCATCGAACCCATGCGCATGGTCGGCGACCTCGACGAGACGACCGATGCCGCGCCGCCCACGCTGTCGGTCATCGTGCCCATCCTGAACGAGGCGGAAAACATCCCCATCCTGCATGCGGAACTGCGCGAGGTCCTCTCGGGCATCGACCAGTCCCACGAGATCATCTTTGTGGACGACGGCAGCACCGACGGCAGCGACCGCGCCCTCGCCGCCGCCGTGGATGCGGACCCACACGTGCGCGTCATCGAATTTCGCCGCAACTACGGGCAGACCGCCGCACTGAGCGCGGGCTTCAAGCTGTGCCGGGGCGAGATCGTCGTCACCCTCGATGGCGACCTCCAGAACGATCCGCGCGACATCCCGCGCCTGCTCGACACAATGGCCGAGGGGCACGACCTCGTGAACGGTTGGCGCGTCAACCGCTGCGATGCGGCCCTCTCCCGCCGCCTGCCCTCGTGGTTGGCCAACCGCATCATCAACAAGCTCATCGAGGGCACCGGTGTGCAGCTCCACGACTTTGGCTGCACGCTCAAGGCCTACAAGCGCGGCATCGTCAAAAACATCCGCCTCTATGGCGAGATGCACCGCTTCATCCCGGTGTTCGCGGCGTGGCTTGGGGTGTCCGTGGCCGAAATACCCGTCAACCACCGCCCCCGCACGCACGGCGAGGCGAAATACGGCCTCTCGCGCGTGATGCGCGTCATCCTCGACCTCATCGTGGTGCGTTTCTTCGCGGACTATTCCACGCGGCCCATCCAGTTCTTCGGGCGCATCGCCGCGCTGACCACCGGGGCGGGGCTTGCGGGAGTGGCCGGTCTATGGCTCCTTCGGGTCTTCGCAGGGCTTCCCGTCTCCCTCGGGGCGCTGTTCATCCTCGCCGCGCTGGCGTGCATCTCCGGGCTTCAGATCGTGTTCATGGGACTCACGGGCGAACTGCTCGTGCGCTCGTACTTCGAGGGCCAGCACAAGGACCAGTTCGTGGTCCGGCGGGTGATGGGGGGCTAGGGGATGTGCGGCATCGCCGGAATCATCCACGCCGACGGCCGACCGCCCGACACGGCGGCGCTGGACGCCATGACCGACGCACTGGCCCATCGCGGACCGGACGGACGCGGCGTGCGCGTCATGAACGGAAACGGACGCGGCGATGGCACCCGCGCCTCGGCGGGCCTAGGGCACCGTCGGCTGGCCATCGTGGACCTCTCCGAACGCGGGGCGCAGCCCATGCGTAACGAGGACGGCACGCTGTGGCTGGTCATGAACGGAGAAATCTACAACTTCCGCTCCCTTCGCGCCCAACTGGAGGACCAGGGGCACGCCTTCTCGTCGGACTCGGACTCCGAAGTCGCCCTGCATGCCTACGAGGAATGGGGACCGGCCTGCGCCGAGCGCCTCGACGGCATGTTCGCCTTCGCCCTCTTCGACACGCGCGACGGCACGGCCATGCTCTGCCGGGACCGCTTCGGCAAGAAGCCCCTGCACTACGCCCTCGTGGGGGACTCGCTCTATTTCGCCTCGGAACTCGGCTCGCTCCTGCGCCATCCGGAGGTTCCCCGCGCTGTGGACCCGCGCGGCCTCTCGCGCTTCCTGCTCCACGAATACGTTCCCGCGCCCCACTCCATCGTGGCCGGAGCAGCCAAGCTCCCGGCGGCGCACCGCCTCGTCTGGCAAGACGGTACGGCCAGCGTGGAACGCTACTGGGACATCCCGTTCCCTGAACACGGCGGCGCGGACATGCCGGAAGCCGAGGCGCTGGCCCGGCTGGAGGACCTGCTGCGCCGCGCGGTGGAAAAGCGCCTGATGAGCGACGTGCCCCTTGGCGTGTTTCTCTCCGGCGGGCTGGACTCCAGCGCCATCACCGCCATCATGGCCGACATCGTGCCCGCCGCCGACATCCGCACCTTCTCCATCGGCTTCCGCGAACGCAGCTTCGACGAAACGGACCACGCCCGCGCCGTGGCACGCCACCTCGGCACCACGCACCGCGAACGCGTCCTGACCCCGCAGGCCATGCTCGACATTCTGCCCGACGCGCTGGACGCCCTCTCGGAACCCATGGCCGATTCGAGCATCCTGCCCACCTTCCTGCTCTCGCGCTTCACGCGGGAACACGTGACCGTGGCGCTCGGCGGCGACGGCGGGGACGAACTGCTCCTCGGCTACGACCCCTTCCTCGCTCTCGGCCCGGCCCGTCTGGCGGACATGCTGCCGCCCACCCTCGTGCGGCTCGCCACCCGCGCGGCGTTCGCCATTCCGGCCTCGGAGCGCAACATGGGCCTCGTCTTCCGCGTCCAGCGCTTCCTAAAGGGACTGGCGCACTCGGGCTGCGCCCGTCAGCAGGCATGGCTCGCCGCGTTCACCCCGGCGGAGCAGCGCCCGCTCCTGCATCCGGACATCCTCGCCACCACGCGCGATCTCGACCCGCTGGCCGACGTGGACGCCGACTGCATGGCGCGACGTTTCGCCAACGACTACGACCGCGCCTCGTATTTCTACCTGCGCTACTACATGGCCGGGCACATCCTCGCCAAGGTCGATCAGGCCTCCATGTCCAACGCCCTCGAAGTGCGCGCGCCCTTTCTCGACACGGAACTGGCGACGTTCCTGTGCGCCCTGCCGCTACGTCTGCGCCTGCGCCGGGGGGTGCGCAAGTACCTGCTGCGGCGGCTCGTGGCCAAGCACCTGCCCGCCGCCATCGCCGGACGCGGCAAGAAGGGCTTCGGCATCCCGCTGGCCGCGTGGCTGCGCGGACCGCTACGCCCGCTGGTGGAGGACTGCCTCGACGCCTCGCGCATCCGAAGCGACGGATTCTTCGACGCCACAGAGGTCCGCCGCCTCGTCGACGCGCACATGAGTGGACGAAGCGACCACCGCAAGGAGCTGTGGACGCTGGTCTGCTTCCAATGGTGGCTGTCGCGCCACTTCAGGCCCTGAAACGCGAAACGGCCCCCGTTCCAAAGAACGGGGGCCGTTTCGCGTACAGCACGCAGGAGTGACGGGGCTATTCGTCCTCGCCGCGCCCGGAGCGGGTCTTGCCATAGGCCACGCGGGCCTCCCAGACCTTGAGGCCGATGCGGCGGCCGAGGTCGGCCTGCCGGGAACGGATGAGCGCCTCGGCGGCCTCGCGATTGCCCTCTATCTTGAGCATGGTCGCGGATTCGAGGTCGCGAAGATACTTCTCGCACTCGCGGACAAGACCGGAAAGATCGAGCGAGCCAAGCTCCTCGGGAACACGTACGGATCGAACCTTGCGCGTCATGACGACTTCCTCCACCTCCCATGAAATACGAAATGTATACGCCTTGTCAACGTCGCGATGCGCGGCAGGCGCGGGCACTTCGCGCCACACACCAAAAATGCGCCGCGATCATGGGGTGTTGGGGCAGATCAACCGGCCCGATGTTCCACCGCGGAGGCGAGGTCCGCGTCCCGCGCCGTGGCGTCGGCCGCGCCGAGGGCGCGCAAGGCGCGGATGCGGGCCAACACCGGCGGATGCGAATGGTTCAGGAACACATGGGCCGGATGGGGGGTCAGATTCGAAAGATTATCCACGGACAGGCAACGCAGGGCGCTCACCAACGCCTCGGGCCGTCCGGTGGTCTGCGCGGCGAAGCGGTCGGCCTCGTACTCGTGGCGGCGCGAGATGACATTTTGTCCCACGGAGAGGACCATGCTCACCGGCGCAAACAGCAGCAGGAAGAACACCAGCCCCGCATACGCGCTCACCCCGTCCATGCCGAAGGCGGCGTGCAGTCCCGGACTGGTCAGGAAGAAGGACATGACGAGGAACACCGCGCCCATGCGCGCCACGCCAAGCGCGAGGTGCCGCAGTACGTGGCCCTTGCGGTAGTGCCCCACCTCGTGCGCCACCACGGCCACGATCTCCTCCGGCGAATGCGCGGCCACCAGCGTGTCAAACAGCGCGATGCGCCTGCGCTTGCCAAAGCCGGTGAAAAAGGCGTTGGACCGCGCGGAGCGCCGCGAGCCGTCCATCACGTACAGCCCGGACAGCGCGAAGCCCACGCGCCTTGCGTAGTCCTCGATGGCGTCGCGCAGGGGGCCGGGTTCGAGAGGCGTGAACGTGTTGAACAGAGGCAGGATGAGCGACGGCGCGAGGTAGTGCATGACGGCCATGACCGTCACCGTGGCCAGCCACGCCCACACCCATGCCAGCGGCCCGGCGGCGTTGAAGAACCACAGTAGCGCCGCCAGAAGCGGCCCGCCGATGACCCCGGTCAGAAGCCACCCGCGCAACCGGTCCAGCACGAAAGTCCGCGCCGTGGTGCGGTTGAAGCCGTAGCGCTCCTCGATGACGAAGGTCCTATGGACCGAGAAAGGCAGATTCAGGACGTCGTTGATCAACAGCAGAATGGCCGCGAAGACGACGCCCGTGCCCACCGGACCGAAGCCCACGCTGCGGGCGAGGCCATCCACGAAGGGAAATCCTCCGCAGAGGATGAAGGCCACGCCCACGGCCAGCCCCACGGTTTCGGCCACCACGTCGAAACGCGCCACATCGCGCGTGTAGCGCTGCGACGCGGCGTAGGCCTGCGCGTCATACACGCCCGCGAACTCCTGCGGCAGGCGCGGATCGAGAGCCTTCACGTTGAGGACCGCGACCACGGTGTTCACCGCCCACGCGGCGATCATGGACCCGAGAACGATAGCGAGGTAGATATTCATAACATGCCCTGATCGGTTGAATGCTCAACAGGTGGAAATCCGGTGACCGACCACTGTGCGCTGCTGCGCTTCCACGGCGACATCCGCCGCCTGCTCGACCCCGGCTCGCGCCACGGTGTGCGCACGCCGCGCGCCGAACGTCTACGCGCGCGCGAGACCGGCCTTGTGCGCTATCCGGCCCTGCGCAGCGCGTCCCTCAAGGACGCCATCGAGGCCCTTGGCATCCCGCACACCGAGATAGGTTCCCTGCGCATCGACGGCGTCGAGGTGGACTTTCGCCACCCCCTGACCGCCGGGACGACCTGCGACGTCTTCGCGCAGCCCATGCCCGAGGACGTGACCGCGCCAAGCCTCTTGCGGCCCGAGCCGTTCTCAGGCGTGCTCTTCGTGGTGGACGTCAACGTCGCGCGACTTGGCACCCTGCTGCGGCTCCTCGGTCTCGACGCAGCTCCACCGCCAGACGGCGACGACGCGGCCATCGCCGCACTGGCCGCACGGGAGCGGCGCATCGTCCTCACGCGGGACACGGCACTCCTCAAGCGCAAGGCCGTCATCCGGGGCCGCCTGCTGCGCGCAGCCGCGCCAGAGGACCAGCTTGCGGAGGTGCTCGACCACTTCGGCATCCATGGTCCCTTCGCGCCCTTCTCGCGCTGCCTGCGCTGCAACGTGCCCCTCGCGCCCGTGCCCAAGGCCGACGTGCTCCACCGTCTGGAACCGCTCACGCGCATCCACTACGACAGCTTCCACATCTGCCCGCGCTGCGAACGCGTATACTGGCCCGGCTCGCACCACGAGGCCATGCTCGCCCGGCTTTCGCGCCTCGGGCTGCTCCGCTCCGAGGACTAGTTGGGCTGGGGCACACCCTTCATGCTCAAGGCGATGCGTTCGCGCTCGCGATCGACCTCGGTCACGCGCACGCGCACCCGCTGGCGCACGCGCACCACCTCGGCAGGGTCGCGCACAAAGCGGTCCGCCAACTGGCTCACGTGGACCAGACCATCGCGATGCACCCCCACGTCCACGAACGCGCCGAACTTGGTCACGTTGGTCACGATGCCGGGAAGCTCCATGCCCAACTCCAAATCGGCCACGCTATGCACGTCCGCGAAGGCAAAGGCCTCGAAGGTTCGCCGGGGGTCGCGTCCCGGCTTTTCCAGCTCGGCCATGATGTCCGTCAGCGTGGGCATGCCCACCTCGTCGGTCACGTAGGCCGAAAGATTCACCCGCGCCCGCGCGTTAGCCCCGTGGAGCAGGTCCGCCACGGCGCATCCGGCGTCCGTGGCCATGCGCCGCACCAGCGTATAGCGCTCGGGATGCACGGCGCTGGCGTCCAGCGGCTCCCTGCCGTCGGCGATACGCAGAAAGCCCGCGCACTGCTCGAAGGCCTTGGGGCCGAGGCGCGGCACCTTCTTCAGTTCCGCACGCGAGGCGAAGGGGCCGTTCTGCGCGCGCCAGTCCACGATATTGCGGGCCAGCGTGGGGCCGAGGCCAGACACGAAGGCCAGCAGTTCAGCGCTCGCCGTGTTGACCTCCACGCCCACCGCGTTCACGCAGTGCTCCACCACGTCGTCCAGCGCGGCGCGAAGGCGCTTCTGGTCCACGTCATGCTGATACTGCCCCACGCCGATGGCCTTGGGGTCGATCTTGACCAATTCGGCCAGCGGGTCCATGAGCCTTCGCCCGATGGACACCGCGCCGCGCACGGTGACGTCATGATCGGGAAATTCCGCCCGCGCCGTCTCGGACGCGGAGTAGACCGACGCCCCGGCCTCATCCACCATCACCACCTGCGGCGAGCCCGGCAAGTCCAAAGCGCGCACGAAGGTTTCGGTCTCGCGCCCGGCGGTGCCGTTGCCGATGGCCACGGCCTCGATGGCGTGTCGTGCGCACAGTTCGCGCACGGTGTGCGCCGCCTCGTCGGCCTTGCGGCCGCCATGGGTGGGGTAAATGGTGTCGTTGTGGACCAGCCCGCCCTGCGCGTCGAGGCACACGAGCTTGGCCCCGGTGCGAAAGCCCGGGTCCAGCGCCAGCACGCGCCTGCGCCCCAGCGGCGGGGCCAGCAGCAGTTCGCGCAGGTTGTCCGCGAACACGCGGATGGCCTCCTCGTCGGCGCGTTCCTTGAGCGCGGCGCGGGTCTCGGTCTCCATGGACGGTGCCAGCAGACGACGGTAGCCGTCCTCAACGGCCATGGCCACCTGCGCGCCGTCGTCGCCCTGCGTGCGCACGAAGCGCCGCTTCAGGCGCGACAGGGCGCGCTCCTCGTCCGGACGCAGGCCAACGCGCAGAAAGCCCTCGCGCTCGCCGCGCAAAATGGCCAGCACCCGGTGCCCCGGTGCCTTGGCCACCGGCTCGGACCAGTCGAAATAGTCGCGATAGGTCGCGGCCTCGGCCTCCTTGCCCTTGACCAACTGCGAATGCACAACGCCCTCGCGGGCAAAGACGAGACGCATGGACTCGCGGGTCTGCCGATCTTCGGCCACCAGTTCGGCGATGATGTCGCGCGCCCCGGCCAACGCGTCGTCCACGCTCTCCACGCCCTTTTCGGGATTCACGAAGCGCTCGGCGGCCTTGAGGGGATCAAGCCCCTTCTGGAGCAGGATGCCCTTGGCCAACGGAGCGAGGCCCTTCTCGCGGGCGGCCTCGGCACGCGTGCGGCGCTTGGGCCGATGGGGCAGGTACACGTCCTCCAACTCGGCGAGGGTGGCCGCCCCGTCCACGGAGCGGCGAAGCTCGTCGGTGAGCAGTTCGCGTTCGACGAGGGACTTGAGAATCGCCTCGCGGCGGCGGTCCAGTTCGGCCAGCCGGGTCAGCGCGTCGCGCACGGCGGCGATCTGCACCTCGTCCATGGAGCCGGTGACTTCCTTGCGGTAACGGGCAATGAAGGGAACCGTGGCCCCGCCGTCCAGCAGGTCCGCCGTCGCGCGCACGCGGGCTGTGGGCAGGCCGGTTTCCTTCGCTATCTGGTCGCAATGTCTTTCGTTCATGCGTGATCCTTGCATCGTAAAATGTCGGTCCACGCATTCAAGACGGAAGGCGGACCGTGGTCAAGCTGTCTGGGAAATTTCCCTGATTCGGGAAAGGATGGATGCTCGCTGCGCCCTAGCCCAGCGCCACGTCGAGGGTCATCATGACCGTGAATCCGAAGATGACGCCCATGGTGGCGAGGTCGCCGTTATCGGAATTCTGCGACTCGGGGATGACCTCCTCCACGGTGACGAAAATCATGGCTCCGGCGGCGAAGGCCAGCGCATAGGGCAGGATGGGCCGGGCATAGAACACCGCAGCCGCGCCGATGACACCGGCAATCGGCTCCACCATGCCCGAAAGCTGTCCGTACCAGAAGGACTTGAAGCGGGACATCCCCTCCCGGCGCAGCGGCACGGACACGGCCATGCCCTCCGGGAAATTCTGGATGCCGATGCCAAGCGCCAAGGCCATGGCCCCGGCCAGCGTGGCGGATTCGATATTGGCGGCCACGGCTCCGAAGGCCACGCCCACGGCCAGCCCCTCGGGGATGTTGTGCAGGGTGATGGCCACCACCAGAAGCGTGCTGCGCTTCCAGCTCACGGACACGCCCTCAGCCTCGCTCATGGGCGCATTGAGATGCAGATGCGGCAAGAACATGTCCACCAGCCGCAGAAACACGGCCCCGCCCACGAAACCCACGGCCGCGGGCACGAAGGACCACGTCCCCAGATGCTCGGACATGTCGATGGCCGGAGCCAAAAGCGACCAGTAGCTCGCCGCGATCATCACCCCGGCGGCGAAGCCGAGCATGGTATCCAGCACGCGCTTGGAGATGTCGCGCGCAAGGAAGACCACCGCCGCGCCAAGGGCCGTCACGCCCCAGGTGAACATGGTGCCCAGAAGGGCCTGCACCACGGGATTGAGCGTCTCGAACTGCATGCTTCGAACCTCGCAAAGGGTTGATCGCTTAAAGTCGAACCTACACCATCGCCACGGCGCACGTCCACAGGCCGCACGGGCCGAAAGGATGCGCCACGCGCCGCGCTATCCCGCATCAATGCGAAAGGGGCCGAAGCGACATGTCGCTTCGGCCCCTTTTGCGCCCTGCGGCGCAGAAATAGAAAAGGCTTCGAACCGTGAGGATTCGAAGCCCGTTGTGCTCGGATGGCGTCCCCAAGGGGATTTGAACCCCTGTTAACGGCGTGAGAGGCCGTCGTCCTAGGCCACTAGACGATGGGGACGTCCAGTAATGCGAGGTGTTCCCCCGCAGGCCGAGTGGTTATGTACGAAGAGCATTCCGAAGTCAAGCGCATTTTTTCGAGGTGGCCCTTTTTTTCATGATCTGCCGTGATTGCGGCGGGATAGGCGCCAGTCGCAGCCTGCGCCACGGTTCTCCACGGTGCAGGATGTGGGCGCGTCGGCCTTGGCGTCCTCGCGTGCGCCCATGCGGGCCTTCCGCTAGAAGGAATAGCCCAGCTTCAGCCCCAGACTGAAGGCCTTTGAATCATCCCCGCCCAGATGCGTCGGTTCTCCGTTCACGGCATCGCCCATGGTGCCCTTCGTACTGGCCACGATCTCGGGAACATAGGAAAGATAGCGCACCCCTCCCTGCACGCCAATGGTCCAGTCTCCCCACTGCCGGGACAGCTCGGCGGAGAGCTCCAGCCCGGTGGCGCAATCGTTCTCGCTAAGGGACAGGGCATCCGTATAATCACTCTCCACCCTCATGGTTCCATCGTATTCCGCACGGACGGTGTACCAGCCAACCAAACCGCGCACATCGGCCAGGAATGCTCCCTTGCGCGCCTGAAGCCGAAGTCCAACCAGCGCACCCCGGTATCCGGCATCAACCTCTTCCCGGAGCCACATCCGATTGCCGGTGCTCGACGCATAGTCCAGCGCATACTCCTGACCAATCTCCATGACCTC
Organism: Desulfobaculum xiamenense; assembly: GCF_011927665.1. NCBI lineage: Bacteria > Pseudomonadati > Thermodesulfobacteriota > Desulfovibrionia > Desulfovibrionales > Desulfovibrionaceae > Desulfobaculum > Desulfobaculum xiamenense. The sequence continues at coordinate 45,565 of NZ_JAATJA010000004.1, read as the reverse complement.
GAAACCGATGACCGGGCTGAGCACAAGGTCTTCCCCAAGATCGATGGCGTATCCGCCCAGAATCCGCCCCCCCGACTCCGAAAAGGAGCACTCCGTATTCACATGGGCAAAACCTATGGTCCCGTAGGCTCCCCGGGTTCCCGTCAAGGAATAATACCCCACGCGAGGCGCTCCGTATGCCGCTGGATACAGGTTGGCCTCCGTCTGCGTATCGTCAGAGAAAGTCCGTCCGGACAGCTCGAAGAATAGCGGCGTGGCTGTTCGCCATCCCATAGTCAGACTACCGAGTGCCCCTTCAGGATCGTCCCCACTGACGGCAATGCTGGACACAGCAGTGAGCGTGGGTGATCCATTACGTGCGGCCAGCGGCGCATAATCCGGCATGTCCAGATGATAGAGAAAAACGCCACCATCAACGTAGCCCTCTGCATCCCCAGACACAGATTGTGCCGCGCAAGGACTGGTGGCCAAGAAGGCAACCGTTTCTAACACAAGAATCAATATAGCGATACGCATCTTCAACATCATTCCTCCCTCCAGGTCACCCACAACCGACGCATACCATACGAATGTGCGAAACACTCACCAACCAGCGACACCACAATTAACAGTCTGCATTCACATGTATGCACACACTCACCGTGGCAGACAATTATTCGAAATATGCATTGATCATCAAAAAAAACACCTCATGTGCTAAGCATGTATTGTCTATGAGTCAAGACAACACATCCAAGTCAATCACACTCGGCATGAACGTTACTTAGTCTGAAAAGTCTTCAGAATCACCGACACGAGGCCATTTTCAGCCAATGCGCCTTACATAAGAGACGCCATCAGAGGAAACAGACTCACATCTCGCACCGCCAGCCGTCCACAACGTCGCTACCCCCGCCGCCTTGACAGCGAAACGACCGCGGGAATAGAAATGGAGACGATCGGAAATCCACCTTTCGCCGCCCTCCAGCCATGGTTCAGCGTGGGACTGGCCCAACCGGACCTGCTGCGGCACCCGTTCGAACGGACAGAGACCATATCTGGCCTCCCCCCTGCGCCATGCGCGCGAGGGGCATCACCAAGCCCGTTGCCAACGGCCCGACACGAAAGACAACATGACGCAGGGGAGGACAGCATGGCCATCGTCACCATTTCGCGAGGAACGTACAGCCGGGGCAAGGATGTCGCCGAAAAGGTTGCCGCTTGCATGGGGTACCAGTGTCTGTCCAAGGAGCGGCTGCTGGAAATCGCCACGGAGGGCAAAATCTCCGAAGCCAAGCTCGCCAAGGCCCTCCACGACTCGCCCTCGCTTCTGGATCGTTTCACGTCCGAAGTCGAACGCAACATGCACCGCATCCGCCGATGCTTCCTGCTGCATGCGATGCGGGACAACCTCGTGTACCACGGCCTGGCCGGACACTTCTTCCTCTGCGGACTTCCAAACGTGTTCAAGGTCCGCATCACTGCGAACATGGAACTGCGCATACACGAAGAGATCAAACGTCTGGACATCAGCGAGGCCGAGGCGCGCCGCAAACTGATCCAGGACGACGAGGAACGCCGCAAATGGGGCAAGCGGATTTACGGGTCTGACACATGGGACAGCCGGCTGTACGACATGACGATCCACATCGGCCAACTCTCCATCGACGATGCGGCGGGCATCATCTGCCATGCGGCCCAAAACGAGGCCTTCCAGACCACCCCTGACGTCATGCGCCAGATGAAAGACATGCTCCTTGCCACCGAAATCCAAATCGCCCTCGAAGAACTACTGCCGCATGCCGTGGTCACAGCCGCGGACGGTCACGTCACCGTGCAGGCAGAAAGGGAGCGTCCAGCGCTCAACGAATGCAAGGTCGAACAGATCGAGCAGTGCGTCAGATCAATCATGGGGGTCGAAGAGGTTTGCGTCCTGCCCGGAGACAGAAAGGAGGATGGCCGAATCAATCCCTTCCACAACATTTGATGGGCGCAACAGATCCGGCTTCAAAACTGCCCACGGCCCACACAGGCACAAACGAAAAAAGGCGGCCTGCGCAATGCGCAGGCCGCCTGAATGTCGGTGGCGTCCCCAAGGGGATTTGAACCCCTGTTAACGGCGTGAGAGGCCGTCGTCCTAGGCCACTAGACGATGGGGACACTATATGGTGGGCCGTACTGGGATCGAACCAGTGACTCTCTGCTTAAAAGGCAGATACTCTACCTACTGAGTTAACGGCCCACTTGAAGGAAGTGGTTCTTAAATTCCGAGTCCCTTCCTGTCAAGCAAATTTTGCGGCTTTCCCGGCCAGTGGTCAAGGGATTCATGGGAAAACCGCCATTATGGATTGGCGCGACAGCTACTTGCAGGGCCGCACGATCTCCAGACCGCCCATGTACGGACGAAGCGCCTCGGGGATGACCAGCGAGCCGTCGGCCTGCTGGTAGTTTTCCAGCACGGCGACGAAGGTACGGCCAACGGCAAGGCCGGAGCCATTGAGCGTATGCACGTACTCGGTGGCCTTGGCACCCTTGCGGCGGAAGCGCATGTTCATGCGCCGGGCCTGGAAGTCCTCACAGTTGGAGCAGGACGAAATCTCGCGGAACTTGTCCTGTCCGGGCAGCCAGACCTCAAGATCGTAGGTCTTGGCGGCGGAGAAGCCGATGTCCGCCGTGCACAGGGACACCACACGGTAGTGCAGGCCCAGCTTGCGCAGAATGGCCTCGGCGTGGCCGCGCATTTCCTCAAGGGCGGCGTAGGAATCCTCGGGCTTCTCGATGCGCACCATCTCCACCTTGTGGAACTGATGCTGGCGGATGAGGCCTCGGGTGTCCTTGCCGTAGGAACCGGCCTCGCTGCGGAAGCACGGTGTGAAGGCCGTGAAGCGCATGGGCAGATCGTCCTCGGAAAGCACCTCGCCCGCATAGAGGTTGGTCAACGGCACCTCGGCGGTGGGGATCATGAACGCCTCACGTCCCTCGATCTTGAAGAGATCTTCCTCGAACTTGGGCAGCTGGCCGGTGCCGGTCATGGTCTCGCGGTTGACCATGTAGGGAGTGATGCACTCCTCGTAGCCGTGCTCGCCGGTCTGCACGTCGAGCATGAACTGCGCGAGGGCGCGCTCCAGACGTGCGGCCCAGCCGCGATACACGGCAAAGCGGCTGCCCGCCAGACGCGCGGCGCGCTCGAAATCCAGCCCGCCAAGGCTCTGGCCGATGTCCCAGTGCTCGCGAGGGGTGAAGTCGAAGACCGGCTTCTCGCCCCAGATGGCGACCTGCGGATTGTCCTCCTCGCCGTCGCCCACGGGGGTGGACTCGTGCGGGATGTTCGGCACGGCCATAAGCCACTTGTTCACGCCCTCGTCGATGCCCACCAGTTCGGCGTCGAGAGCCTTGATGCGCTCGTTGACCTCGCCCATGCGTTCCATGAGCGCGGACGCGTCGCCGCCGGTGCGCTTGAGATCGCCGACCTCGCGAGACGTGGCGTTGCGCTCGGCCTTGAGGCCTTCCACCTCGGCGAGCAGCTCGCGCCGTCTGGCGTCGAGCGTCAGGAAAGCGTCAACGTCCACCTTGGCCTTGCGCTTGGCAAGGGCGTCCTTCACCACATCCAGATTCTTGCGGATGAACTTGATGTCGAGCATATGCGCCTCCGGCAGCCGGGGAAAGGGGACACTCCGCACATCGCGGGGGATCGCCTTTCCCCGGAACCAATCCTTTTCGCTGTACTATTGCATGAATATCCGTCCGGAGCCACACAAGGCACCCCCGCCGGACCTGAATCTATAGCGGTTCCCGCAACGTCCTGCAAGGTGCGGAGAAGTGGGACCGGGGCACGTTCCTTGCTCAATCCCACACAGACCGCGCACCACGCAAAACGGCGCGGCGGCGCATTCTGCGCAGGGAGGACGCATGGAACTGGCGGGACTCAAGTATCTCGTTGTCGGCGCTGGACTTTTCGGAGCCGTCATGGCCGAACGCATCGCCGCGGATATGGGCGAGCGCGTGCTCGTCATCGACCGCAGAGACCACACCGGCGGCAACTGCCACTCCACCATCGACACGGAAACCGGCATAGAGCGTCATGTCTACGGCACCCACATCTTCCACACAGCCCATGCCCGCGTCTGGAAATACATCAACCGATTCGCCACGTTCAATTCGTATCGGCACCGGGTGCTGGCCATGGTGGACGGCAGGGCCTACCACATGCCCGTCAATCTTCTCACGGTCAACGACTTCTACGGCACCAGCCTGCGCCCGTGGGAGCTGCACGCGTTCCTCGCCGCCGAGGCCGGCCGCGACGCCACGAAAACCCCGGCCAACCTCGAAGAGCAGGCCATCGCCCTCATCGGCCGCCCACTCTACGAAGCCTTCATCCGCGACTACACGCGCAAGCAGTGGGGCGTGGACCCGCGCCGCCTCCCGGCCGCCATCGTCACCCGCCTGCCCGTGCGCGCCACCTGCAAGACGGACTACTTCGACGACCCGTGGCAGGGCCTGCCCATGGACGGCTACGCCGCCACCTTCAGCCGCATGCTGGCCCACCCGCTCATCGACGTCGCCCTCGGCGTGGACCACGCCGACATCCGCGAGCGCATCCCCGAGGGCTGCACCGTCATCTACACCGGGCCGCTGGACCGCTACTTCGACCACCGCTACGGCCCCCTCGGCTGGCGCTCCCTTGAATTCCACGAGGAAATCCACCTCGTGCCCGACTTTCAGGGCGCGGCCGTGGTCAACCACCCCGCCCCCGACGTCCCGTGGACGCGCATCCACGAATTCCGTCACCTGCACGAGGAACGCGAGCACCCCGCCGCCGCCACGCTCATCGCACGCGAATACCCCCGCGAACTTTGCACAGCGCATCCAGAGCCCTACTATCCCATGCGCCTGCGCGAGGACCGCGAGCGCCTCGCCCTCTACCAGCGCGACGCCCACGCCGAAACGCGGACCATCTTCGGCGGCCGCCTCGGCACCTATGCCTATCTGGATATGGACACCACCATCCTCCAGGCCCTCGAAGCCTACGACCGCCTGTGCGAACGCCTCGGCACAGACTGGACCCCGCCCCACCACAGACCGGAGCGCCCCGTGGCGCGGGGGTAATCCCCCGTCACGCAAACAAAAAAACGCCCCGCACAGGGCGGGGCGTTTCGCTTTCGTCAATGGCGCGGCGCGCAATTAGCGCATGATAGTCTGATCGCGGTCCGGGCCCACCGAAATGATGGACACGGGCACTCCGAGGATCTCCTCGACGCGCTTCACGTAGGTGCGAGCGGCCTCGGGCAGGTCCTCCCAGGTGCGGGCGGTGGAGATGTCCTCGCTCCAGCCGGGCAGCACCTCGTAGAGCGGCTCCACGAGCGCGAGGCCGTTCTCCTCCTGCGGAGGATAGAGGATCTCGCCACCCTTGTAGCCATAGCGGGTGCACAGCTTGATCTTGGACAGGCCACCGAGCACGTCGAGCTTGGTCATGGCGATGCCCGTGGGGCCGTTGAGGCGCACGGACTCGCGCAGGACCACGAGGTCCAGCCAACCGCAGCGGCGCTTACGACCGGTGGTCGCGCCGAATTCCGCTCCGGTGCTCTGGAGGTGCTCGCCGTCGGCGTCGGTCAATTCCGTGGGGAAGGGACCGGCACCCACGCGGGTGGTGTAGGCCTTGACCACCGCCTGAATGGCGTTCAGACGGCTCGGGGCGCAACCGCTACCTGCGGCGGCGTTACCCGACACGGTGTTGGACGAGGTGACGAACGGATAGGTTCCGTGGTCAATGTCCAGATGCGTTCCCTGCGCGCCCTCGAAGAGCACGTTGCGTCCGGCATCCATGGCGTCGCCGATGAGGTTGGACACATCGCCCACGTAGGGGATCATGCGTTCGGCAACGGCCTTCATTTCCTGGAACACGGCCTCGGCGTCCATCGGTTCCATGCCGTACAGGGAGGTGAACAGGGCGTTCTTCTCCACGAGGGCACGTTCGATCTTAGCCCGGAACAATTCAGGATCGGCGAAGTCGCATGCGCGAATGCCGATGCGGGCCATCTTGTCCTCGTAGCAGGGACCGATGCCGCGACCGGTGGTGCCGATCTTGTGTTCCTTGGACTTGTACGACTCGCGTGCGACGTCGATGGCTTTATGGTAGGGCATGATGACCTGGGTCTTCTTGCTCACGACCAGCCGGCCGGGGCGTACGTCGATGCCCTTGGCTGCGAGTTTGTCTACTTCCTGAAGAAAAACGACGGGGTCGAGGACAACACCGTTGCCAATGACGCAGGTCTTGTCCTGATGCAGGATGCCGGAGGGGATGAGGTGGAGGATGTGCTGTTCTCCACCCACGACAAGGGTATGTCCGGCGTTGTTTCCGCCCTGAAAACGCACGATGATGTCGGCGTTCTCGGTGAGCAGGTCGACGATCTTTCCCTTCCCCTCGTCTCCCCACTGGGCGCCCATTACAACAACATTTGACATTTCTCTCTCCTTCTGTAAGAAGCGCTGCTTTCCGCGCGCTTTTTCGCCGTGCCAGACGGCAAAAGGCATTCCTACCTAAAAAACGCTGTCGATAAAGTCAATAATACAATCTCGTATCTGCTTGGTAGGCGTCCCGGTACTCCCAACGTGAGGATATGAGCAATGGATGTTCACATACGACTTTTCAAACGTCCTGGCGAACTTGTCGCGGCCATCATCGGCCTCGTCGTCGTCATTGAACTTGCCCTGACCATCGGCTGGCAGGGCATGATCGGCCAGCCCGTTCTGCGCGTCGCCGCACCCGCCACCCAGTGGGTCGAAGGCGGCCTGTCCCCCTACGGTCCCGGATTCGAACAGGAACTTTTGGACCGCTTCTGCGCCGACAACGGCATGTCGTGGGTCTGGATGAAGGCCCGCTCGTGGGATGACGCATGGGAAATGCTGCGCGACGGCCGCGCCGACGTGGTGCTGGGCCTCGGCTCCAACCCGCCGGACTCCCTCGCCGTACCCATCGCGGCAGGCCCCGCCTACGCCCGTTTCGAACCGCTCCTCATCAAGGCGCAGGACGCGCCGGACCCGGCCAAGACCTGCGGCAGCGTATTCGTGGCGGCAGGCCCCGCCCTCGACGCGGTGGCCCTCAACATGCCCCCCCGCGAAGGCTGCGCCCCCACCCCTGTGGCGGCCAACCAGTCCTCCCTGCGCCCCATCCTCGAAGCGCTCGACTCCGAAGACAGCGACGGCCCTTCCGCCGCGCTGGTGGACTCCGGCCGCTTCCAGTTGCTTCAGCCCTTCTATCACACGGTCAAGGCAGACAGACGCCTGCCCGGAGACATCGAATATCGGTGGTTCTGGAGCGAACGCTCGCCCGAACTGGCCCGCGCCCTCGACGATTTCTGGGGACGCACCATCGAGAGCGACACCTTCGCCAGCATGCGCGAGCGCTACTTCGGCTTCCTGCCAGAAGAAACTGACTACTACGAACTGTACCACCTGTTGAAGACGCTGCGCAACAAGCTGCCACGCTACGAGGAACAGATTCTGTCCGCCGCGCGCGAGAACGGCATCGACCCGCTGCTACTGGTCGCGCTCATCTATCAGGAGTCGCGCTTCAACCCGCGTGCGGAAAGCAAGACCGGCGTGCGCGGCCTCATGCAGCTCACGCAGGCCACGGCCGCCGACCTCGGCGTGAACCGCAACGACCCCTTCCAGAGCATCGACGGCGGAGCGCGCTACCTCAAGGAACTCTACCGTTCCTTCGAGGACACGGGCCTCTCGCCCTACCAGCGGTGGTTCTTCACCCTCGCCGCCTACAACCGCGGCCGCGGACACGTGGAGGACGCCATGGAACTTGCCCGCTCCCTCGGGGGAACGGGCACGTCATGGCTGGAACTGAAGGAATCGTTCCCGAAGCTGTCCTACGAGAAGTATTACAGAAATGCGCGCTACGGATACACGCGCGGGCGGGAAGTGGTCCACTACGTGGACAATGTGCGGTACTACTACTACGTCCTACACGGTCTCGTCGTCCTGTCGCGGCCGGAAGCGCAACAGCTTGCCGCCTTTACCGCCATGTCCCCCCTCTGAGGCCGCCGCGCCCACGGGGCGCACCACCTCGGGAGCCACGGGAGCCGGTCCGTCGCCGGGATCGGACATCTCGCGGGTATGATGATTGATGAGCTGATTGCGGAAGCGCACGGACTGGATCATCCCGAGGACGACCACAGCCTCCTCCCAACGCGCCGTCGGCTCGTAGCTCTCCACGATTTCGGCGTATTTTTCCCAAAGGTTCACCAGCGAGGCCTCATCGTAGGCCAGAAGCTGACGGGCAAGCTTGCACAGAGCCTTGTCCACTGTTTGTCTCCAAGTCTTCGTATTGTATGGAATCCTGCGCCGGGCAGGGGCTGTTGCCGAAATTGCCCCGCGCGCGGCGGTATGCTAACAGCACTTCTTCACCACGTAAATCTGAGGAGACCAGCATGAGCGATCTGAAAAAGATGTACCGCACACTCGCCCAGGACCCGTTTCCGGGCGAGATGACCATTCGTCTGGGTGATCAGGAATTCACGTTCACCAAGCGCACGTGGACCATCGACGGCGAGGAGAAGGGACTGCGCTACGGCGAGAACCCGGACCAGCCCGCCGCGCTCTTCGAGCTGACCGGCGGCGGCATCGCCCTCGACGGCGTGGCCCTGCGCGGACCCGGCGAAGGTCTGGTCTCCGCCCTCACCGAGGAGCACATGCTTCAGGCGGGCAAGCACCCCGGCAAGATCAACCTCACCGACGTGGACAACGGCATCAACATTCTCCAGTACCTCACGGCCAAGCCCGCTGCCGTCATCCTCAAGCACAACAATCCCAGCGGCGCGGCATGGACCGACGAGGGCATCGCCGTGGCCGTGGAACGCGCCTTCCGCTCGGACCGCATCGCAGCCTTCGGCGGAGCCGTGGTGGTCAACCGTCCCGTTGACGAAACAACCGCCGAGCTCATCAACTCCTCGTACTTCGAAGTCGTGGCCGCCCCGGCATACGAGGGCAACAGCCTCGAAATCCTCAAGAAGCGCAAGAACCTGCGCATTCTGCAGATTCCCGGCCTCGCCAACCTCGAAAAGCTGGTCGGCGTGCCCTTCCTCGATCTCAAGTCCCTGAACGATGGCGGCATCGTGGCGCAGGTTTCCTTCCGCAACCGCATCCTCTGCGCCGACGACTTCATTCCCGCCGAGGCGGAAAAGGACGGCGCGACCTACATCGCCCGCAAGCCGAACGAGAGCGAGACCGAAGACCTCATCTTCGCGTGGGCCGTCGAGGCAGGCGTGACCTCCAACTCCGTCATCTTCGCCAAGGACGGCGTGACCACCGCCATCGGCACCGGCGAGCAGGACCGCGTGGGCTGCGTGGAGCTCACCATCCACAAGGCCTACACCAAGTACGCCGACCTGCTGTGCTTCGACGAGGAAGGCTGCTCCCTCTACGAATTCAAGCTGCGCGCCCGCACCGACGAGGACGCCGCCAAACGGCTGGCCGACATCGAGGCGCGCACCAGCGAGGCCCGCGGCGGCCTTGCCGGTTCCGTGCTCGTCTCCGACGGCTTCTTCCCCTTCCGCGACGGCGTGGACGTCGCGCTGGCGCAGGGCGTCACCGCCATTGCCCAGCCCGGCGGCTCCATCCGCGACTGGGAGATCATCGGCGCCGTGAACGAGGCGACGCCGCAGGTGGCGATGGTCTTCACCGGCCAGCGCTCCTTCAAGCACTAGGGCATGTTGCGCCCCGGCCACGCCGGGGCGCATTCACCATATCAGCCGGACGCGTCCGGCCTGCACTCCCGCCACGGCACCCCGTGGCGCTCCGTCCGGAAAAATCCGCACGGAGAAGGAGCCGCAAGAGGGGAAGCCCCCCTTTCTCACCGCGAGAAATGGGGATTCCCCTCTCGTGGCTCAAAAGGTATGAAGGAATCCATGAGTTCACCCATCGTTCGATACCCCGCTCCCGGCTGCATCGTGGAATTCATGCAGGCCAACCGCCCGCTTCTCGCCTGGGTGCTCGAAGAGCAGTCCGGGCGCTATCGGCTTCTGACCATCAACAGCCGCGAGACCAAACTTCCGGCCGCGCGCCTTCTGCCGTGGTCCGGTCCGGCGTACGACGCCGCCCAGACCCGCGAGGCCATCATGGACAAGCTGCGCCAGCACCACGAGCGACGCGACGCCCTCATGACCGAGGTCGACCCCGCCGCCATCTGGGACTTCGCGCAGGGCGAGCTGGATCACGCCTCCACCGAATGGTTCGCCGGTCTCGTCTGGGACACCCCGGACATCGACCAGATCGCCGCCATGGGCCGCATGCTCCTCGACCACAAAAGCCATTTCAAATTTTCGCCTCCGGATTTCGAGATATACCCCGAGGAGACCGTGCAGAAGCGCCTCGCCGAGGAAGCCGCCCGCAAGGAGCGCGAGCTCGTCGTGGCCGAGGGCCAGTCCTTCTTCCACGCCCTCTGGGACGCCCGCACCAAGGGCACGAAGGCCCCGAAGCAGCCGGACGCCGACATGGCCGCCCGCCTGCGCGATGTGCTCTTCGCCGCCATGGCCGACACCTCCGGCTCCTCGGAACTGACCATCTGGAACGCCGTGCGCAAGGGCCTGCCGGAAGATCCCTTCCTGCCGCTCTTCCTGGCGCAGACCTGGGGCATCGTGCCCGAGCACTTCAACCAGTTGCTCCTGCAGGAAGGCTACGACTGGGGTGACGGCTGGTCCGCCGCGTACGACGCGGAAATCGACGCGCTGGGCGAGGCGCTCGCCGCGCAGGCCCGCGAACCCGAGGACGTGCCCTTCGTCAGCATCGACTCCGCCACCACCCGCGACATCGACGACGCATTCCACGTCCGCCGCCTCGCCGACGGCACCCTGCGCCTGCAAATCGCGCTGGCCTGCCCGTCCCTGACGTGGGAGTTCGACTCCCCCCTCGACCGCGCCGTGCGCGACCGCGCCTCCAGCCTCTACCTGCCCGAGGGCACCAGCCACATGCTGCCCGAGCGCTACGGTCTGGGCATGTACAGCCTCGCCGCCGGAGAGCCGCGCCCCGCCCTTGTGGTGGACTGCCTCCTCTCCCCCGAGGGACGCCTCGTGCGCGCCACCCCGCGTCACGCGTGGGTGCGCCTTGCCGAAAACACCACCTACGAAACCGTCGAGACCGCCCTCGAAGCCGGAACCGCCGACGAAAACATCACCCTCGCCGCAGAACTCGGCGAGCGCCTGCGCGACCTGCGCATCGCCGACGGCGCGGTCATCGTGGATCGCCCGGACCCGGACATCGCGCTCGAAGGCGAAGGCGCGGCCACCAAGGTCACCATCAGCCAGCGCCCCGAAACGCCCCGCGCACAGCTCCTCGTCAGCGAATTCATGATCCTCGCCAACTCGGCGCTGGGCAACTGGGCACGCGAAAAGGGCATTCCCCTGCTCTATCGCACGCAGGACATCACCCTCCCCGGCGACGCCGCGGGCGTGTGGTCCACGCCGGAAGACTCCTACCGCGTGGTGCGCCTCATGGCCCCCACCTATCTCGAACTGGTCCCCAAGCGCCACGCGACCCTCGCGGTGACGGCCTACAGCCCCATCACCTCGCCGCTTCGGCGCTACCCGGACCTGCTCAACATGGCGCAGGTGCTAAGCTACCTCCTCGACGGCGAACCCTGCCTCGACGCGGACCGCATTACGCGCATGATGCCGCTCATCAACGCCCGCAACGAAGCCGCCGCGCGCATCCAGCGCTACCGTCCGCGCTATTGGAAGCTCGTCTACTTCAGCCAGCACAAGCACGACTACTTCTCCGCCGTGGCCGTGGACGACGGCCCGCTCGTCTCCGTGGCCCTGCCCGAGCAGCAACTCTACCTGCGCGCGCCGCAGAAAATGTTCGGCGAAAAGATCTACCCCGGCCAGCGCTTCGCCGTCCGACTCAACAAGATCAATCCGCTGCTCAACGAAATCCGCATCGTCGAGGCTCTGGAGGAATAACCCCCTCCCCCCTCGCCGCACGCACCGAAAAGGCGCGGGAGCATCGCTCCCGCGCCTTTTTCGCGTCGCAGTCGCGTAGCCCGAGCGTATCGTTCGTTTACAGGTGCAAGACGTAGGCTCCGCCGGCCAAGGGGCCGCTGGCCCCTTGGAACCCCGATTTGCGATAGGCCGTCTGCCCTTGGCGGGACGTACGGCTTTGCACGACGAAGCCCTAGTGAGGATTGTCAAGGGGGTCACCCCCTTGACTGGGGTCCGGGGCAAAGCCCCGGCCGCCGGAGGCCTCTCTTCGCCCCCACTCCATCGCGAGAGGGCTACCCTCTGCGCACCAGCGGCAGGGCCGGGCCGAGGTCGATGCCGTGGGCGGTGACGTCGGCCATATACGGCCAGATTTCGACGCCGCACTCGGCGGCCTGCCAGAGCAGGCGTGCGAATTCCGGGTCGATGAAGTCGGCGGGGCCGAAGCAGGAGGCGTCGCAACGCTGGATGAGGTAGAAGGAGGCCACGCGCACACCCTGTGCCGCGAGGCTCATGAGCTCGCGCAGGTGCTTCTGCCCGCGTTCGGTGACAGCATCGGGGAAGACGGCGATGTCGTCCTCGACGAGGGTGACATTCTTGGCCTCGATGTAGAGGGTTCCCTGCGGCCCGTCGAGGCGTGCGTCGAGCCGCGAGTCGCCGATGACGGCCTCGGCGCGAAAAGTGGAATAGCCCGCCATGCCGGGGATGCGCCCGGCGTGGAACGCGGCCTTGAGCATGCGATTCGGGGTGAGGGTGTTCACGCCCACGCGCACGCCGTGAAAATCTATGGTTTCGAGGGTGTAGGGAAGCTTTCTGGCGGGGTTGGCCGCCGGGGACAGGAGCACCGGCGCGCCGGGCCGGGTGAGGCCAAGCATGCTGCCGGAATTGTTTGTGTGCGCCCAGACGGTGCCGCCGTCCATTGCGACCTCGACGCTGAAGCGCTTGACCCTGCGCAGAAACCGCCCCTCGACGCAACCGGAGGGAAAGGGCAGGAGCATGTTCGTTACGTTGTTCATGGGCATGGTTGTGCGTGCCAGCCGGGCGGACGTCAACCTCAAGATGTCCGGCTCCCGACGGGAAAGGTTGCGCTTGGGGGGCGTCAGTTGGCCCCACGCCTTGTCCCTCGGCCATCCCGCTTTCATTTCGTGGCGATTTCCACTACAACCGGGGTGACGTAACGAGGCTGGGGTGAATTTCTATTGCCTTCTGTCGTGATAAAGGTGGGTTATGAGAATTTCCCGGAAGATTTCGCAGGTCAAGCCGTCGGCCACGCTGGCCGTCAGCGCCAAGGCCATGGAACTGCGCGCAAAGGGGCGCGAGATCATCTCTCTGTCCGTGGGTGAGCCGGACTTCGACACCCCCGCGCACATCTGCGAGGCCGCCAAGGCAGCTCTGGACAGCGGCTTCACCCGCTACACGCAGGTCCCCGGCGTCCCGGAGCTGCGCGACGCCGTGGCCGGATATTTCAATTCGTATTACGGAACGAATGCCAAAGCTGAAAGCACCATCGTGACCAACGGCGGCAAGCAGGCGCTCTACAATCTTTTTCTGGCCATCCTCGATCCCGGTGACGAGGTGCTCATCCCGGCACCGTACTGGGTGAGCTACCCGGCCATGGTCGAGCTGGCCGACGGCGTACCGGTGACGGTGGCCGCCCGCGCATCGCGCGGCTTCAAGATCACGCCCGAGGATCTCGAACGCGCGCGCACTCCGCGCACGAGGGCGCTCATTCTCAATTCGCCCTCCAATCCCACTGGCGTGCAGTACTCCGAGGCCGAGCTTCTCGCCCTTGCGCAGTGGGCCGTGGACAACGACATCTTTGTGGTTTCCGACGAAATCTACGACAGGCTCGTCTACGCCCCGGCGGAGCCGGTGAGCCTTGCACCCTTCTGGGAGCGCCACCCCGAGCATGTGGCCGTGGTCAACGGACTATCCAAGAGCTTCGCCATGACCGGCTGGCGCGTGGGCTTCGCCCTTGCGCATCCCGATCTGGTGAAGGCCATGTCCAAAATTCAGAGCCAGAGCACGTCCAACGTCTGCTCCATCGCCCAGCGCGCCGCGCTGGCCGCGCTGACCGGACCGCGCGACATGCTGGCCCGGATGTGCGACGCATTCGCAGGCAGGCGCGACAAGGCCATGGAGATCGTCTCCTCGTGGCCGGGCGTGGTGTGCCCGCGGCCCGACGGCGCGTTCTACATTTTCCCCGATGTGAGCGCCCTCTACGGCGAGCGCTTCGCGGACTCCACCGCCCTGTGCACCCTGCTGCTGGAGCAGGCGGGTGTAGCGGCCGTGCCCGGCGCGGCCTTTGGCGACGACAACTGCGTGCGCTTCTCATACGCCCTTGCCGACGAGACCGTCGTCACGGCGCTGACCCGCGTCGGCGACGTGCTCTTCGGAAAATGATGCGGAAACGGAGGAGACATTGACCGCTCTGCGAACCTCCATGCCTGAAGGCGCACCCTTCAAGCTGGCGAAATTCATGTCCTGGGGGTCACTGGCGCTCATTCTGGCGTCTGGTCTCTTCCTGTCCGTGGTCATGGCCAACTACGCGCGGCAGACCCTGCTCACCAAGCAGCAGGAGTTTGCCATGCTTCTGGCCGAAAACATCAACCATCAGGTCTTCCAGCGCTTCACCGTGCCCACCCTGCTCCGCTTCCGCCACATCGAGTTGCAGAATCCGGAGCAGTTCCAGCAGTTGGAGCGCGTGATCAAGGAGACCATCCACGGCCAGCACGTCTTCGAATTCCGCATCTACGACAACGAGGAGGTCGTATCCTTCTCGCTGAACAAGGATGTGGTGGGACGGCGAGACCTTGCGGGGACGGCCGTACGGCAGGCCGTGGCGGAGCTGCGCCACAGCTTCGAGGTCATAAGCCGCGTGCCCGCGTGGCGGGCCATGTTCGACTTCGACATGCAGCCCAAGAGCGTGGTCCTGCGCACGGTGTACCCGCTGCGCACGGAGCGCAGCCTGTTCCCCGGCGGCCCCACCGGCCAAATCATGGGCATCCTCGAATTCACGCAGGACATCACCGACGACTACAAGACCGTCATCAGCTTCCAGTGGCTCATCATCTTCACGGCCTTCACCTCGTCGCTGATCCTGTTCCTCGTGCTCATGGCTATGATCCACAAGGCCGACGAGGTGAACACCCAGCGCGTGGCCGAGCGCGAACGCCTCGAACGCGAGCTGCATCAGGCAGAAAAACTCGCCAGCATGGGCCGTGTGGTGGCGGGCATCGCCCACGAGATCAGAAACCCTCTCGGCATCATCCAGTCCAGCGCGGAGTTCCTACTCAAGAAGGCCCGCGACGAGGGCAGTTCCTCGCGCATCCGCATGCTTGAGGTCATGAACGACGAGATCAGGCGTCTGGGCCAGACGGTCAACGACTTCCTCGACTACGCCCGGCCCAAAAAGCCCGGCGTGGACAGCGTGGACGTGGGCCGCATACTCGATCAGGCCGTGGCCTTCCTCGAACACGAGTGCCGGGGCCGCAGCGTGGCCATCGTCAAGGACTATCCCGCAGGCCTCACCGTGCGCGGCGACAAGGACCTGCTCTACCGCGCCATGTACAACATCATCGCCAACGCCATGCAGGCCGTGCCCGACGGCGGACGCATCACCATCTCCGCACGTCCCGGCGAGAAATGCGTGCGGGTGAGCTTCACGGACAACGGCCCCGGCTTCACCCCGGAGACGCTTTCCAAGGCCACGGACCCGTTCTTCACGACCAAGCACAACGGTACAGGACTCGGGCTGGCCATCGTTGCCAACATCATCGCGAGCCACAACGCCCGGATGGAACTGGCCAACGCCGAGCAGGGCGGCGCACAGATCAACATCGTCTTCCCGACGAATTAGCAGGGAGTTCGCATTTCCATGGCACACAACATCCTCGTGCTCGACGACGAGCGGAACTACCTCGTGGTGCTCGAAGCCATGCTCGACGAGGCCGGATACAACGTCACGGCCCTCTCGGACCCGGAACTGGCGCTGGCCTACCTCGAAGAGTCCGAAGTGGACGTGCTCGTCACGGACATGAAGATGCCCAAGCTCTCCGGACGCGAGGTTCTGGAGCGCGTGCAGCGCAACTATCCCCACATCCCCGTGCTCATCATGACCGCCTTCGGCAGCATCGAGTCCGCCGTGGAGGCCATGCGCCTCGGCGCGTTCGACTACATCACCAAGCCGTTCTCCAACGAACAGCTCATGCTCTCCATCGCCAAGGCCACCCAGCTCGCCGACATGCATCGCAGCAACCGCCTGCTGCGCGAAAACCTCGAAGAGCGCTACGGCCTGCACAACATCATCGGCAAGTCCAAGGTGATGCGCCAAGTGCTCGAAATGGTCGACAAGGCCGCCCCCAGCCGCAGCACCGTGCTCATCGAGGGCGACTCCGGCACCGGCAAGGAGCTCGTGGCCCGCGCCATCCATTTCGCCTCACCGCGAAAGGACGCGCCCTTCGTCTCCGTGAACTGCATGGCCCTCGCCCCCGGCGTGCTCGAAAGCGAACTCTTCGGCCACGAGAAAGGCTCCTTCACCGGTGCCGTCGCCAGCCGACGCGGACGCTTCGAACTCGCCAACGGCGGCACCCTCTTCCTCGACGAAATCGGCGAACTGACCCCGGAGTTGCAGGTCAAGCTCCTTCGCGTGCTTCAGGAACGCAAGTTCGAGCGCGTGGGCGGCGCCCGCGAGATCGAGGTGGACATCCGCGTGGTCACCGCCACCAACGTCGATCTCGCACAGGCCGTGCAGGCCGGCTCCTTCCGCGAAGACCTCTACTATCGCCTCAATGTGGTGCGCATCCACATGCCGCCCCTGCGCGAACGCCGCGAGGACATCCCCCTTCTGGCCGCGCACTTTCTCGCCAAGTACGCCACGGAAAACGCCAAGGACATCCACGGCTTCTCCTCCGAGGCCCTCAACTACATCACCGGCTACGAATGGCCCGGCAACGTCCGCCAGCTTCAGAACGTCATAGAACGCTGCGTGGTGCTCGCCTCCGGGACCTCCATCACCGTCGACGACCTGCCCGCCGAGGTCCGCGACGAGGAATCCCAGTTCAAGAGCGCCGTGGACCTCCTGCCCGCACGCCTCAACCTCGGCGACACCCTCGAAAAGATCGAGGGCGCTCTCGTGCGCCGCGCCCTGGCCCGCAACGACTTCGTCAAGGTCAAGGCCGCCGAGGCCCTCGGCATCTCCAAGTCCCTCCTCCAGTACAAGCTCAAGAAATACAACATCACTGGCTAAGCTCGACGCGATAGACGGCCGCCCGAGAGGAAGAGAGGCCTCCGGCGGCCGGGGCTCTGCCCCGGACCCCGCTCAAGGGAATAATTCCCTTGAGAATCCTTATATATTGGAATTGTTGAATAAAAGCCGAAAGGGCAGCCACGTCCATCGCATGTCGGGGGTCCAGGGGGCCAGCGGCCCCTTGGCCGGCGGAGCCTACGTCTTGCATCCCTCAACGAACGATACGCTCGGGCTACGCGCAGCCGAGCCTACGGCTTGCATGCGGCCGTGACCGATACGGCCTCGCCACAGCGACGGCCGCTACGCTCGGGCCTCCCCCTCCCCCTGCGCCATGGCGCGTTGGCGTGCCTGATCCATGAACGCTTCGAGTTGGAGACGGTTGGACGACGAGCGCGTGCCGTCGAAGGGCAGGCTGATGCAGGGCACGCCGTGGTGGCGGGTCACGCCGCGCATGAGCGCCGTGACCACGGTTCCGGGCATACAGCCGAAGGGCATGGCGTTGATGATGCCGTGGCATCCGCTGCGGATCATGTGCACAGCGGTTCCGACGCTGAGCACGGCCTCGCCACGCAGGCAGTCGCCCAGATAGGGAGCGGCGGCGCGTAGCGTAGCCGAGGTCGCGGGTTCGCCGGTGGTCCGTAGCATGCCGTCGAAGACGCTTTCGCAGCGGTGGTGAATGGCGGTCTGCACCATCCGAGTGAGGCGCAGGGCGAGGTAGCGTCCGGGCCTGCGCAGGCGTGCGGCGTCGCGCAGGGACATGGCGTTGACGTAGGCGATCCACTCGCCGATGGGCGCAAGCCACGCCTCGCCGCCAAGGGCTTCCACGGATCGACACAGGCGCTCGTTGCAGAACTCGTTGGAACGCACGAAGATTTCACCGACGATGCCGATGCGCGGCACGCCGGGCTGCGGACCGTTGCGCAGGGAGCGGAAGTCGTCACGGATGCGGGCAAGGGCGCGGTCCACGTCGTCCGCGGAACCGAGTAGCGCGCGGCGCAGGCGCTCCATGGATTCGGCGTGACATGCGGCGACCTGCGCGGAATCAAAGGCATGGGGACCGACCTCGTTTCGGCACTTGGCAAGCAGGTCGAAGGCGACGATGGCGCGCCATGCGCGACGCGCGAGATCACGCCCAACGATGCCCATGTCGTCGTAGAGTCGCACGGACTGCTCCGGGGAATACACGGGCACGTCGCCATAGCCAAGGTCGTCGAGCACCATGCGCTGGGCAGGTCCGTACTGGCCGAAGCGACAGGGACCGGTGCCGCCGGGCATGAAGAAGGCCGCACGGTCCGAACGGAATTCCGGAGCGGCGCAGGCGCTAAGCATGTCGCCGAGGGTGACGGTGAAGGGGTAGCATTCCTTGCCGGAACTCTGCGCGCGGGCCATGGCCACGGCCTCGGGCGTGGTCTCGGGCAGAACGCGCGCTTCGGCCCCGCAGGCCCGAAACGCGGATTCGAGACCGTACGCCCCATCGGACATGCGCGGCAGAAGGAGTGTGCGCCCGCGTCCGGTGAATGCCGCCGGAGCACGCCGCGACAGCGAGGACGCCCGCTCCTCGCGGCGCGTCGCGCGCCGGGCGTCGATGCTATCCAGAAAGGCCTCCACCCGCGTGACGAGTCCGGCATCCGCCCCATGCTCGTCCACTTCAAGGAACAGGGCGGGGGTTCCGCCCAACTCGCGCTCCACGAGCTTGTGGATGAACGTGTCCGGCCCGCAGGAAAAACTCCCCATGTACACGGGATACAGACGCGAATCGCGGCGGATGGCGCGGGTCGCCGCGAGCATGCGTTGCCCGGACCGCCAATACATGCCCCGCCAGCGCTCGGGGAGCGGCTCAAGCGGCAGGAAGTCCATAGGAATGGCCCGCACGCCGAGAGCCGCGATGCGGTCCGGCAGGCCGAGGTTCATGCCGGGGTCGAAGGCGTTATAAGGCCGACCGACCACGACCAGCGCACGCCCATCAAGAGCATCGAGCACCTCGCGCCCCCGCTGGCGCAACCGAGCCTCGAAGGCGTCCTGCGCCTCGCTGGCGATGGACTCAGCCCGGCCAAGCTCCAGCAGGGACACCCGCCACGGCGTGAAGGCCCGGCGCAATGCGCGCAGTACCGCATCCCGCCCATGCCGCCATTGGATGGCCGGAACGACGACCGTACACGTCGGCGCGGCCTGACGCACCTGAAACGGATAGCTTTGCGTCAGCGGACAGGCCAAGCCGTCGCCCTGCGCATCGTCCGGAGCGTTCATGTTCACGAAGGACGGGATGAACAGCGTCTCGCACCCCTCGCCGCCCCGCTCGACGGGCAGCGCGAGATGCAGGGCGTGCCCGATGGCCGCGCGCAGGGGATGGCAGACATCGGCCAGCACGGCCTCGCTCCCCAGCCGGACCACCCCCGCCCCGGTGCGCGGGGACAGGACGGGTTCGAAGCCCAGTTCCCACAACAGCGTGGACCAGTAGGGCAATTGATCATGCATGAAAAAGGCGTACGGCAGCCCGATGCGCCCCCGACGGGCCGCGACACCGCGCCGGACGTGAGCCGCCGCGCGGTGGTCATGCTCCTCGCGCAGGGCGCGCTCACGCATGCGGAACAGGTCCTCGCCCTCGGGCAACGTTGGCCGGCGCATGTCGTACTTTTCGCAGCGCCCTCCGTAATACATTTTGTCATCAACGCCCTCGATGCGTACCGCGTTGATCTCGCAGCGGTTGTCGCAGCCCTTGCAGGTAAAGGACTCCTGCTCGTAGCCGCGCAGGGCGAGGTCGAACCCGCGAAACGCGCTGGCCGTACCAGCCGCACGCATGTGGTCGCGGGCAATGAGGGCCATGCCGATGGCCCCGGTGACGTCGTGGTTCGGGGGCACGGTGACCCTGCGCCCGAGGTGGCGCTCGAAGGCGGCCACGACAGCGCGGTTCGAAGCCGTGCCGCCCTGAAAGAAAACGTTGTGCCCCACGCGTCCGGAGCCGACCACCCGCCCGAGGTAGTTCTCGACGATGGAATAGGCCAGCCCGGCCAGTAGGTCATCCACCTGCGCCCCGCGCGACAGCCCAGCCATGAGGCTGTTCTCCATAAACACCGTGCACCGCTCGCCAAGGCGGCACGGAGCGGGGGCCTCCAGCGCACGGTCCTCGAATTCGCCGATGACGGACACGTCGAGCCGCTCGGCCTGCTCCTCAAGAAACGACCCCGTCCCGGCGGCGCAGGCCCGGTTCATCTCGAAGCCGGTAATGACGCCGTCGTCGATGCGTATGTACTTGGAATCCTGCCCGCCTATCTCGAAAATGGTGTCCACCTGCGGATCGATGAACGCAGCGGCGCGGGCCTGCGCGGTGATCTCGTTTCGCACCACGTCCGCGCCCGTGAAGTCGGCGATCATGTAGCGCCCGGAACCGGTGGTGCCCACGCCGAGAATGTCCGCCCGCCCGCCAAGCTCCTCGCCTATCTCGCGAAGCCCGGTGCGCACGGCCTCGATGGGACGGCTGGCCGTACGCAGATAGCGCCGGGCCAGCAGGCGGCCCTCGACGTCGATGACGGCGAGATTGGTGCTGATGGAGCCGACGTCGATGCCCATGTAGGCAGGGATGCGCTCCGTCGCGGCAGGGGCGGTGCCCTCGTCGGACACGGCGCACGGATGCCGCAGGTCGAAATCACCCCCCTCCTCACGAAGCGGGCCGCGACGGTCGGCACCGGCATCGGCCGCGTCGAGGGAACGCTCCAGCGCCTCGCACGCGGCATCGGTCAGGGGCACGCCTGCGCCATCGCGCAGCACGGCCAGCGCCGCGCCCAGTGCTCCCACTGTGGTCGGCGGGTCCGGCACCATGAGTTCGGACAGGGAAAAGACCTCGGCAAAGGCCCGACGCATGGCCGGATTGAGGGCCACGCCGCCGATGAAGGCCACGGGCGGGCACAGGGTGCGCCCACGGGCAATGGCTCCCCGGAAATTACGCGCCACAGCCATGCACAGCCCGCCCACGATGTCCTGTACCGGGCAGGCGATCTGCTGAAGGTGAATCATGTCCGACTTGGCGAACACGCTGCACCGCCCGGCGATGTGCGGCGGCCGCGCACAGGCCAGACCGAGTCTGCCGAAGTCCTCGATGGACAGACGCATGCGCTCGGCCTGCTGGTCGAGAAAGGCCCCGGTTCCGGCGGCGCACACGGAATTGAGCGCGAAATCCGCCACGCGGCCGTCTTCGAGCAGGATGAGCTTGGAGTCCTCTCCGCCCATCTCGATGATGGAGCGCACCTCGGGATGCAGCCGGGCCATGCCAAGGGCGTGGGCGGTCAGTTCGGTGATGTGCGAAACGCCCATGGCGTCGGCGATGCGTCGCCCCGCCGTCCCGGTGGCCAGCAGTGGCAGGCCGGGGAAACGCTGTGCGGCCTCGCGCAGGATGACCAGCGCCACGCGCCCGGGCTGACCGCGATGCCGTTCGTAGCGCTGTAGAAGCGCCACGCCATCGCCATCGCACACCACGAGCTTCACGCTCACCGAGCCGACATCAAGCCCGCCCGCGCATGCGCGCCCACCGCGCGCCCCACGGTCCAAAGCATTCATGGCTTTGCCCCCGTCGTCCCGAACAATTCGCCTCCCGCCATGATCACGCCCCACCCGCCTCGGCCCCGCCGCGCAGCGTCCGCAGGAAGGACCGCAGCAGACCGGCATCCGCCGGACGCCCCGCAACGCGCATCCCGCACAATAGCGCCACCCGATTCCCGCGAGGCGTGGTCACCGGTCGCAAATCAAATTCCCGCCCGGCCGCTACCCCTTCGCCTAGGAGCAGCGTCCAGCCTCCGGCGCTGCGGGTCCAGTCCGCCGCGGCGGACCGCGCGCCAAGCCTCGCCAGCATGGCCGACACGTCCAGGTGCCCGCCACCGGGCAGGGTCACGCCCAGATACTCGCCACCCGGAGAGCGAATCACCAGCGGCAGCCCCAGAATGTCGGCCACCACGTCGTCCGCCACGCGCTCCCGTGCGCGGGGGGTCTCTCCCTTCGTGACGGACGGCCCATCGGCAACGCCCTGCGACTCTTGCGGCGACGCCGGCCCGTCCACCTGCGGTGTCGTGCGTTCGGCAACAGCGCTGCCGGTCTCGATGGCGCGGCGCAACCGCCCCACCTCGTCGCGCAGGCGAAGCACCTCGTCACGCAGGGGGCCGTCGCCATCCGTCGGAGCGACGGTCGTGCGCCCCTCAAGCTCGTTCATGCGCGAGATAACCGCCGCGTACACGTCCTCCATCCGCGCGAGGGAGCGCTCCAGCGCAGGCTCCCCCACACGCTCGCGCCGATTGTCCCGCGAGGCCGCGCGGGCTCGCCGCGCCTTGGCATACTGCGGAAAGCGCTCGTAGAGCGTCTCGCGGATGCGTTCCGTGGACAGTCCCTCGCCGAAGCCCTCGTGCACCGTCCGGCACACGGCAAGGGACACGGCAGCGAAGCGCAGGGGCTTCCCGCGCCGGGCCACTGGCAGACACTCCGGAAACTTGCTGCGGTAGTTTTTGATGGTCGAGACCGAAACGCCGAGCTGGCGGGCAATTTCGGCGTGGGTAAGCAGATCGTCAGCCATGGCAACCTCCGACCTTCGGAATTTTCTCCATTAACTGCTGACGATACGTCATCGACGACGTCCGATCAAGCGGGGGCGACGAAAAAGGCCACTCCCTCCCCGAGGCTTTTCCTCGTCTTGAAAGCCGGGTAGAAGATGCCATGCACGACGCCGCACACATCCTCGAACAGCGCATCCTCAAGGCCCGGCTCTTCATGGAGGAGCATCTGGACGACGCGCCGTCCCTCGACGCCATCGCCGCGCAGGCGCACTTCTCGCCCTACCACTTCCACCGCGTGTTCACGGGCATGGTGGGCGAATCGGTCAAGGCGCACATGCGCAGGCTACGCCTCGAACGCGCCGCAGTGCGCCTCTTGTACTCGGACCGCCCCCTCGCGGACATCGCCTTCGAGGCGGGCTACGAGGCGCAGGAGGCCTTTTCCCGCGCGTTCAAGGCCCTGTTCGGCGAAGGCCCGGCCCTCTACCGCAAGCAGGGCAATCCGGAGTTCCTCGCCCGTGGCGGCACCCTGCGCCACGACCAGAAACCGAGCTCCGGACGCACGCTTGAGTCCTACGGCGTCACCTTGGAAATACGCCACCTTGCGCCGCAACGCGTGGCCTTCATCCGCCACGTCGGTGCCTACTTCGAGTGCGGCAGGGCATGGGACACGCTGTGCGCATGGGCGGGCCAGAAGGGTCTGTTCACCCCGCACACGCAGTTCATGGGCGTGAGCCACGACGACCCCGCCGTAACCCCGTCGGAGCGCATCCGCTACGACGCATGCATCACCGTCGGTCCGGACGTATGCGCCGACGGCCCGGCGTCCATCACCACCATCGAGGGCGGCGACTACGTCTGCGCCCTGTATCGCGGGCCCTACACCGATCTGCAAGACGTCTATGCCCTGCTGTGCGGTCAGGGCATCCCAGCCCTCGGCAAGGACTTCGCCAACGCCCCGGCCGTGGAGGTCTACCACAACACGCCAGAACACACGGCCCCCGAGGATCTGCTGACGGAAATCCGCATTCCGGTGGTGGATATCGCCTACTAGGCCCCCCAGCACACGAAAAGCAAAAACGGTCATGAAGCCTCCAGCCAAACCCTGTAGACCGGACGCATGAACAGCGGCGACCCATCCCCGCCGCGAGCGCCGAACGTCAACAGCCTTCACAAGGAGCACAGAGCATGACCACCACGCAGCATAGCGCCACCCCATCCTTCGAAGTCCGCACCATCGCCCCCATCCGCGTCGCCGCCGTCCGCCACGTCGGCCCCTATGAGGCATGCGAAACTGCCTGGCAGACCCTGTGCGGATGGGCCGGTCCCAAGGGCCTGCTCGGCCCCAAGGCCGTCTTCATGGGCTTGTCGCACGACGACCCGTCGCGGACACCGACGTTCCAGCTCCGCTACGATGCCTGCATCGCCATCGCCGACGACGTCGCCATCGAGGCCGACGCCCCAGTGCACGAGATAACCATCGCGGGCGGGGACTTCCTCTGCGCCATCCACCACGGTCCCTACAGTGAGCTGTTCGAAACCTACGTCGGGCTGTTCGCCTACGTCCTGCCGCGTCTCGGCCGTGAATGCTCGTGCCCGAGCGTCGAGGTCTACCTCGAAGACTGCACCGTCACCCCCGCCGACAAACTGCGCACAGAAATCCGCATTCCGCTGAAGTAGCCACCGCGGCCCCCTCTGGCGGGCGCGGCCATGCCGCGCCCGCCAGACCGTGCCGCAATGCTCACCATTTCCATGAAAAGCGGACACGACGCACCCAGTCGTATCCCTTGAGTTCTCAGCCACCATCCCGTTCAGCTATGCGTCTCCCTGACCGATTCTGGATCATGATCGAGCGGATCGAGAGAGAAACGCCACATCCGCCTCGCCTCTTTTGCGGCGATATTGATTTTCATTTTCAAAACAGATAGGCATAACCCTACACGCTAAACGATCCCGACCCACCACGTCCAAGGCGGATCACCGGACCGCAAACAGGAGAAATGCCATGAACACGCCGCAAAGCGATTTCAGCCCGTTGTCACGCTTGATGTCGCAAGAAGTGATCTTTCACGCCGTCGTGCAATGCGTGCGACTGAAACTTTTCGACGCCTTATCCGAACAGCCCGCGACACCCGAGGAAATCGCACGAAAATTCGGCTTTCAGCTAGGCCCCACACAAGCGCTGCTGGAACTGCTCGCCGTCAACGACCTGCTGACGCTTGGAGAGCATGGGTATGAAAACACCGCCACCGCCGCCGAATTTCTTGTGTCGGACTCGTATTTTTATCAGGGCGCTGCTCTGGAACACAACAGCCGATTCACCGCAGCCATCAAGACGCAATTCATCCCCCTTCTCAAGGGCGAAGCCAACCCCATCGCGCACGCCCCAGACGACGCCTGGAGCGACACCGACACGATGCGGGCCACGCTGCAGCATTCCCGCATGGGCGCGCTACAGGACACGGTGAAGGTCATTTCCGGGTTGCCGAATTTTACCGAGATGCGCTTCATGGCGGACATCGGGGGCAATCATGGCGAATACAGCATGGCGCTCATCGAGCGAAATCCTCAGCTCCACGGGGTCATCCTCGACCTTCCCGGCGTGGTGGAAAAGGCCAACGAGCGCATCGCACGCCACGAGCTGACACAAAGCCTGAAGGCACAGGTTCTGGATTTGCGCAGCGACACGCTCCCGAGCGACTCGTACGATCTGGTGATTGCGTCGCACATTCTTTATGCGTTCATGGACGACCTCGCAGGGTTCGCCAGACAGGTGCATGATTCCCTGAAACCCGGAGGGTGGTTCGTGTCCCAGCATATGAACCGCCACTCGGACACGGCCCTTCAGGAAAAGGCTTCGCTGGAATTCGTCACGCGCATGTCGGGCTACCCGACGCACTTCATCGCGCGAGAACAACTGGAATCCGCCTTTGCGGTAGCGGGTTTCGCCGATATCCGCTGCGCATTTTCCGGCCCTGGCGCACAAGGGCTCATCGTGGCGGGACAACGGGATAGCTGACGCAGGAAGGCCCTTTCGCACGAAGACCCGCCACCCGTATGGCAGACCCGCCTGCGATGGGCTTCGTCACACACGCCTTCACGTGCCGCAAACAAAAAAGCGCCCCGCGCCGAACCGGCACGGGGCGCTTGGATGCGCATGCCCCAGGCACGTCGAGAGGGATCAGGCCTCCACGGCGTGCATCACGACTTCGCCATTCTCATTGAATTCGAGGGTGAAGGTCGTTCCGTACTTCACCAGGAAATCCTTGTCCGCGATGAAGGGCACGCCCTGCACCTCGACGCTCACGTCTTCGTCCTCATCACGTTCCTCCATGCCAAGACCGAGGATGATCTTCGAGCTGCACCCGGAGCCGTGCTTGTACTCGCGCAGGCGCACACAGGTGCCCTCGTCCTCGTCCTCCAACATGGAACGCAACTTCTCCAGCATCTCTTCGGGAATGGTCACTTCAAACATGCGGGTTCTCCTTTATTCGTTATGATTGCGGATGAATGCATCCGTTCGACAACATGATGGACGGATGCGCAGCGGTGTAACCGCTCACGCGTCCTGTCGATGGGAACCAGCGACCACTGCGGGCGCTTCGCGCTCCGGGTCTCGCACGCGCATGTGACTTTCCTGCGGCGAAAAACGAAAACGCCCCCTGTCGTTTCCGACAAGGGGCGCACGAGAATGCATGGGGCGTGGTGCCCTGCGCGGAGACTAGGCCTCCACGGGGCTCAACACGACTTCATTGTTCTCGCCGAAGGAAAGCGCGAAAGCGGTTCCGTACTTCTCAAGGTAGTCCTTCTCCGCGATGAACGGCATGCCGTCCACCTCAATGCGCGCGTCCTCGTCCTCATCGAATTCGTCCATGCCCAGACCGAGCACGATTTTGGCGTGTCAACCGCCGCCGACTTTGTACTCGCGCAGGCGGACGCAGGTGTCCTCGTCCTCGTCCTCGAGCATGGTGCGGAGCTTCTCCAGCATCTCTTCGGGGATGGTAAGGGTAAACATGATCAAACCTCTAGACTGGTTATTGTTACACCAAGACGGGAGTGAGCCCGTGCTTGGCAAATCGGTCCCAAACGACCTTCAACTCTTCGGGCGCATACTGGGAGACGGCCGGAAGCGGCTTGCCCAGCGCCACGTACTTGTTCCGCCCGAAGGCGTGGCACGGCATGACTTCGATCTCGTTGCGACCGAACTCAGCGAAAAATGCGGCCATGGCGGCGATATTCTCATCGGAGTCGTTCATGCCGGGCATGAGCGGCATGCGAATACGCACTTCCTTTCCGGAATTCAAGGCCGCGCGCATGTTGCGCAAAATTATGGTGTTGTCCTGCCCGGTGAGCAGCTTGTGCGCCTCGGGATCCATGTGCTTGCAATCGAACAGGAAAAGGTCCGCGAGCTCGAGGGTCTTGTCGAAGCGCTCCTCGGGGCAGAAGCCGCAGGTGTCCACGGTCACATGGAGGCCAGCGTCGTGCGCGGCCTGAAGCATGTCGAGGAAGAACTGGCCGCCGGAGGTGGGCTCGCCGCCGCCGAAGGTCACGCCGCCGCCCGAATTCTCGTAGAACAGCATGTCCTTGCGCACGATCTCCATCACCTCGTCCACGGTCATGATCCGACCGGACATCTCACGGGCCTTGGAGGGGCAGGACTTGGCGCACAGGCCGCAATCGGTACACTTCTCGATGTCGCGGCCGAACTTTCCGTCCACGGGCACCACTGCGCCGTTGGGGCACACGTCCATACAGGTGCCGCAGCCGGTGCACATGTTCTCGAAATACATCATCTGCGGCGTGGTCTTCTGGGATTCCGGATTGCTGCACCACAGACAGCGCAGGGGACAGCCCTTGAGGAACACCGTGGTCCGCAGACCCGGGCCGTCATGGATGGACATGCGCTGGATATTGTAGATCATTCCCTGACTCATCGTTTGCTCCGCAGATATGTCTTTTTGAGGGGTGCTCCCGCGGGGACCATGGGCGTCCCCGCGGGAAGCGAGGGATATGAGGAGGTGCGGGACGGGAGGGGCACGTGATACGTTTCCCGCCCCGCGGCCTGTTCAATCGCTAGTTCTTGTACTCGGTACGCTTGATGATCTCGTTCTGCACGCCCTTGTCGAGGCGGGTGAAGTAGGCGCTGAAGCCTGCCACGCGGACGACCAGATCGGGGTATTCCTGCGGGTTGGCCTGCGCGTCCTTCAGAGTCTCGGAGCTGACGCAGTTGAACTGGATGTGGGAGCCGCCGAAGTCGCAGTAGGTCTTGATCAGGGAGATCAGGGTACGTGCGCCGGCCGGGCCTTCCAGCACCTGCGGGTTCACCTTCACGTTGAAGTGGTTCGCGCCGTAGCGGACGGTGTCGATGGCTTCCGCACCGGACTTGATGAGGGCGGTGATGCCTTCATGGTCGGAACCGGGCATGGCGGAGACGCTACCGTCGGTCAGTGCCGTGCCAGCCTTGCGGCCGGTGGGCAGCGCGCCCATGAGCGAACCGAAGTAGTTGTGGTACGACAGGGAGTACGCATCCAGCGGGGTGCGGTAGCCGAAGCAGTCCGGGCCCTGAGCGTGATGGATGGCGTCCACGTCGCGGTAGAACTGCTGCACGAGTCCTTCCACTTCGGGGTAATCGTTGCCGTGCTTGGGAGCCTCGAAGCACATCTTGCGGATGTCCTCGTAGCCCTCGAAGTTGGCCTTGAGGGCCTCAAGCAGCTGCTCCATGGTCAGCTTCTTGGTGTCGAACACCAGATGCTTGATGGCCAGCAGGGAGTTGGCGGCGTCGATACCGGCGGTCATGATGGGGTTGACCTGCGGGTAGCGGGTACCACCGGCCTCCTCGCAGATGCCCTTCTCGATGCAGCCGTCGTACATGGCGGAGCGGAAGATGCTCGGAACCACCTGGACGCGGGCCATCTGGCTCAGGTCGGAGTGCTTGCGGGACATGCTGAAGAGGTGGTCCAGCTGCTTCTTGGTGGCCTCGTAGAGCTCGTCAAAGGTCTTGAACTCGCGCGGGTCGCCGGTCTCCACACCCACCTGCTTCTTGGTCACGGGGCACTTGCCGTTGTTGAGCATCAGCTCAATGACCTTGGCGAGGCAGGGCTGGTCTTCCTGCGTGATGAAGCTACCCTTGCCGCAGACGCCGGTGGACACGCAGCCGTAGTTGCCGCAGTTGCGGGCGTCTTCGAGGGTGATGCCATCCTCGTACTGGGCAAAGCGGGCGAGCGTACGCTGGATGACCACGTTGTTGTTGAGGATCTGGGGCTGGCCGGAGCCGCCGCGGACGCACTCCACAACCTTCTGAAGGTAGGAATCCTTCATCTTGGGATGATAGAGCAGGGTCAGCGTGGGCTGAATGTTCTTCATCGTGGTCTGGGTCTCGAGCAGCAGCTCTTCCAGTTCGGTGCTGGCGTCGTTGCCGTTGGCGTCCACGCCGCCGATGGTGATGGTCTGGCCGGTGTGGCCGGACAGGGTCATGGCGTAGGAAGCGCCCTGGTACTCGCCAAGCTCAAGGTGCTTGATCCACTGGAACTTGAGCAGCGTGAGCACCTGCTCGCGGGTCAGATTGCCTTCCTCGATGTCCTTCTTGTAGAAGGGGTACATGTACTGGCCGTAGCGGCCGGGCGAGGTGGCGCAGGCCATCTGCTCGACCTCGATGGCGAGGTGGATGAACCAGAAGGACTGAATGGCCTCGCGGAAGTTGCGGGCCGGAAATTCAGGTACGCGGCGGCAGATCTCGGCGATCTCGAGCAGCTCGGCCTTGGCCTTGGGATCGGTCTCCTCGGCGGCGGTCTTCTCGGCCAGCTCTGCGTAGCGGTGAGAATGGGTGATGACGGCTTCCATCGCGACGATCATGGCGCGGTAGAGGTCATGCTTTTCCTTGTTGGCCAGCGTGGTGGGGCAGTTGCGGAAGCGCTCCTTCACGTCGTCGATGAGCCAGCGCAGGCCCTTGTTCAGGACGAGCGGGTAGTCGGCGATGCCGGAGCCGCTGGCCACGCTGACGTTCTCGTAGTACATGCCGGCCTTGGCAAACGGCTTGGGATTGAAGCCGTACTTGTCCTTGAACATCTTGTCGTTCAGGTCGATGCAGGTGCAGCCCTTCCAGCGCTTGTAGGTCTTCTCCAGAAGATCCTGAGTCTCCTGAGGAATCTTCATCTCGCCGAGGGAGGCCATCTTGGCCATCTGCATCTCTTCCTTGATCCAGGCGACGTTCCACTCGGGGTAGGCGTACACGCCGGCGCGCACGCCGGTCAGGGTACCCACGAGGGGGTTGCCGTCGAGGAAGATCTTCTTCTTGGTCAGAACGCGCTCGAAAAGCTTGGCGCGGATGTAGAAGACGGGTTCGCCCGCGAACTCGTCATAAACCTCTTCCATGCACTGCAGGCGCTCAGGATCCATGATCTGCGGAGCAGACATGAGGAAGTCCTTGAGCTCCTTGACGCGCGCTTCGGCGGTATCCCAGTTGATGCCGTAGCCCTTGGGGGTCGCGGCGGCGTTGTCGCAGCAGCAGGTGTTTTCGCAAGAAGTATTGGTCATCTCGGTCTCCTGTTCGTTCGAAATTTTCCCAGAAGAAGTTTTAAACGATGTTCGCTCGCTTGTTATTTTTATAACTTGCACGGGCCATGCCAGACCAAAAATCACGATCGAAAAATGAACCAACACCATGGAATTACGCCACTTTCTTGCGAACATGCCCTACTCGTGGCGCCCTGGAAAAAATTTTGATTTCGAAAAATTTCTTTCCTTTTCCAAAATATTTTTTATTTTGCGGTTCGCCAGGCAGGAACGCACTCGGCCATTCACCTTGCCAGCACCCATTTCCCAGAGGTTGTGAAAATTGCGTTTTGACAGAAAGAAATTTTTGAACGTCAACAGGGAGAGCGTGTTAACGCCCTCCATGACCGCCATCTGGGACGACATGTGCATCGGCGTGGCCGTGGTGGATGCCGACGGCATCTGCGAGTACATGAACGACATCCAACGCCGCGTGGACGGCTTCCACCGCGTGCCCGTGGTGGGCCAGCACATCACCAGCCTCTATGTCCCCCACGAGCTGGAGTGCATCCCCACCATCGAGTGCCTCCAGAAGAGCGAGCCGCTTCTCAAGAAGTCCTATTTCTACAAGACGACCAACAATTATCTGGCCAGCACCGTCACCGACTTCTTCCCCCTCTTCGACCACGGAAAGAAGGACGGCGTCATCGCCTTCACCATCTGGACAGGCACCACGTCGCTGGTGGCGCGCAAGCGCCGCCAGCCCAAGGCCGCACCGCCCAAGGGCAAGACCAGCTACGAGTTCTACACCTTCGACAGCCTCATCGGAGAAGACCCGACCCTGCTCGACGTCATCCGCGAGGCCCGCACCGCAGCGCAGACCTCGTCGCCGGTCATGATCTGGGGCGAGAGCGGCACGGGCAAGGAGCTCTTCGCGCAGGCCATCCATGCGGGCGGCGAACGCCGCGATCAGCCGCTCATCCCAGTGAACTGCGCGGCCATCCCAGAAAACCTGCTGGAGGGCATCCTCTTCGGTACGGCCAAGGGCGCATACACCGACGCGGGAGACAAGCCCGGCCTCTTCGAGGAGGCCGACGGCGGCACCATGCTGCTGGACGAACTGAACTCCATGCCGATGGGCCTTCAGGCCAAGCTTCTGCGCGTGCTTCAGGAAAAGCGTGTACGACGCATCGGCTCCCACACGGAAATCCCGGTGGACGTGCGCATCATCAGCATCCTCAACGAGGACCCACTGAAGGCCGTGGAAGAAGGCCTCCTACGCCGCGACCTGTTCTACCGCCTCGCCGTGGTCGGCATCTCCGTGCCCGCGCTGCGAAGCCGCAGGCAGGACATCCCCCTGCTCACGCGCACCTTCATCGACCGCTCGCAGTTGCGCCCCCTCGCATCGAGCATCGACATCGAGGCCGACGTCATGCAGATGTTTCAGGACTACGACTGGCCGGGAAACATCCGCGAACTGCTCCATGTGGTCGAAGGCAGCCTCGCCCTGCTCGGCGGACGCTTGTCCATCGAAATGGAGGGACTACCCCGCCACTTCCGCGAGGCGTGCGCTTCCATGGAGATGCGCAGCGACACCCACCCCTCCCTGCCCACGCCAACCAGACCGAACGAGGACACCCTCCAGCGCGACTACTACGACTACGCCGACGTCAAACGCAGCAGCGTGGTGCCGCTCAAGACCTGCCTTCAGGAATACGAGGCACAGTGCATCCGCAACGTGCTGCGCGTCACCGGCGGCAACGTGGCCAAGGCGGCGCGCATCATGGAAATCACCGGCGCGGGCCTGCGCTACAAGATGAAACAGCTCGACATCAAGGACGAAGATTAGGCAGGGGCGACGCGCCCCCGGATGATCGCGCCGCGCCGCCCCATCGGGACGGCACGGCGCGCGTGGGAACTCTTACAGGAAGGAGCGTCCGAGGCACACCAGACCGGCCATGACGATGACCGCCATGAGCACACGCCTGAACGTGGCGACGTTGATGTGGCGGACGACCGGAAACGCGCAGAGCGTTCCGATCATGGTGGCGGGCACGCCGTAGAGCGCGTAGTGCAGGACGTCCGGCGTGTACAGCCCGGCCCCGGCCTGCAGCACGCAGGTCATGGTTCCGCGGATGATGAAGAACACACCAAGCGTCCCCAGAAACACGCGGGGATTCCAGCCCATGTACAGGCCGTAGGCCCCAACGGGGGGACCGTCAAAAGAAATGGCCGTTCCGAGGAGCCCGGCACCAAAGCCCGCGGCTCCACCCTTGCCCCACGACTCCGCATGGACCTGCGTGACGCGGAAGGTATGCTGCCAGTAGACATAGTACAGGAGCAGCGCGCCAACCGCCCCCTGCAGCACGGCTCCGGACACGAACTTGAGGATGAACAGGCCGATGACGGCTCCGGGCAGGGAGCCGACCAGCATGGGCCACAGGGCGGAGACCTTGCAATGCCTGAAATGCATGCAAGCGATGCAGCCGTCCATGACCACGTTGAGAATGCAGCTCAACGGAATCAGTTCGTGCATCGGAATGACCGTGGCGGCCACGGGCACGGCGACCATCGCGCCGCCAATGCCGCTGACGCCGGAGACGAAGCCACCGACGAGCCACGCACAGAAAACCAGTATGGATACGGAATCGGGCATGTGAAGGGCTCCCCGCCTTGGCGGCTAGTGCGCCGCCAACTGCGCTTCGCAGGCTTCGAGGGAGCCGTAGCCGAGCTTGCGCATGAGAATTTCATAACGTTCACGCACGAGGTTTCGTCCCTCGTTCCGCGCGGCATCAACAAGGGCGGCGTACGCCGTGAGCGTCGCCGGGGAATAGGTCTGCAATTCGCAGCGCAGATACAGGCAGAAGCTCTCGCGGCCATCGCGCTGGACCGTTCTCGGGAACTGCGCGGACACCTCGTCGCGCCAGTCGGCCTCGGCCTCGACAATCACGCGGATGCGCGGGTCGGTGTTGATGGCGGGAATGAGGTCGTCCATGAGCGCGTACTTCTCAGTCATGAAGTTGCGCCCGGCCTCCTCGGCACGCACGAGATCGCCGAGATAGGACTCCAGAACGGCCTCGGACAGCACGCCGTGCGTCATCTCCCGCATGATACGGAAGGACTCGGGCCGCTCCTGGCACAGCGACTTTCCGCCGCGAGTTTTCACGGCCAGAAACATGCGCAGTTCACGTTCAATAATGTCCTCAACAAGAGCCTCGCGGCGTTCTTCAGTCATAGCGTCTTCCTCTCCGATAGCGTTTGCACGATCAGGGCGTCCGCTCGTTGCTCGTCCGAATCCCAGATGACAACCATCCGCAATCGCTAACGAATGCCATCCTCTGGACCGCGCCGACGAAACCGGCACCCTTTATGAAAAGAATAACGAGCGGCGCCCGTGCAAGGCCGGTGCCGTTTCCGGGAGATTGCCCCTCGGGAATGTTCGTCCCGTCACAATCGGCATATGTCATTGATAGATCACGAGAAGTGTAGCATGCCCGCATCCCGCTCCATTCCACGGAAACTTGGCCACGCCCGCGCTGACAGGTAAAAAATTTTACCTAAAAGAAAAATTTCCTACGAAAACGATATTTCCTTTGCGCACCACCGTGAGCCTCGCGCAAAGTGCAATTTTTTTCACCAATACTTTCGGGCATATGCAAACATGGTGAAGATTTTCACGTATTGGCATCCTCTTTGCTCTTTCTGTCACGATTCGCGAATACGCTTTCCCCAGAAGAGATTTCGCATGCGGAGACAACCGTTCGCTCCTCTCCGCACCAGCCTAAGGACAGCCATGTGACCGCTGGAAGACCATGGCAGACCCAAGGCAAGACGTACGAATTCATGTTCCACGGCAGGGCGCCGAGGACACGGCCCGACACCGGTCCCGGCACCGTACCCGCAACGACTGCGTATGCCCTGCCCCGATGACAAAGGCATATCGCCCCGAACGCCCTACACTGAAGAGGTTTGTCATGGCTCAAGTTGAACAGGTACAGTTGGAGAAATCCCTTTCGCCCGCGCAGGTCTGGGCGCTGGCTCTCGGTTCTATCGTCGGCTGGGGCTGCTTCGTCCTCCCCGGCGACATGTTCCTGCCCCAGGCCGGCCCCCTCGGCACCCTGACCGGCTTCATTATCGGCGCATTCCTGCTGTGCTTCGTGGCCGTGTGCTACAGCTACATGATCAAATACGCCCCCGTCGCCGGTGGCGCATTCGCCTATGCCTACGTCGGCTTCGGCCCCACGGCGGCATTCATCTGCGGCTGGGCGCTCGTTCTGGGTTACATCGCCATCGTCTGTATCGACATTGCGGCGCTGGCGCTCATCTTCCGCTTCCTGTTCCCGGGCGTCTTCGAGTTCGGACCGCTGTATTCCATAGCGGGCTGGCAGGTCTACATGGGTGAAGTGCTGCTCATGACCGCCGGCACCGTCGGCTTTGGCTGGATGAACTACCGCGGCATCAGCTTCGCTGGCAAGCTGCAGGTGGTCCTGGCCTACATGCTGACCATCGGCATCGTGGCCCTGTTCTCCGGCACCGCCGCCCTCGACACCGCCAGCTTCGGCAACCTCGTTCCCGCGTTCGCAGAGCATCGCTCCGCCCTGTCCTGCGTGCTCCTGATCTTCGCCATCTCGCCCTTCCTCTTCGTGGGCTTCGACACCGTGCCCCAGGCCGCCGAGGAATTCTCCTTCGACCCGGCCCGCGCACGCAATATCATGATCATCGCCATCCTGTGCGGCGTCGTGCTCTACAGCCTCGTGACGCTGGCCGTTGGCATCGTGATCCCCTACCCCGAAATGCTCGCCAAGATGGACGCCCTGCGCAACAGCGGCGGCACCGCCTGGGCGACCGGCACCGTCGCCACCATGGCCTTTGGCAAGTTCGGCGCTGTGGTTCTGTCCTGCGCGGTTCTGGGCGCAGTGTGCACCGGCATCAACGGCTTCTACATCGCCACCTCCCGCCTGCTCCTGAGCATGGCCCGTGGCCGCATCCTGCCCGCATGGTTCGGTGACATCCATCCCAAGTACCGCACCCCCTACAAGGCCATTCTGTTCACCGTCGCCATCGTGCTGCTGACCCCCTTTGCCGGTCGCTCCGTGGTCGTGTGGATCGTGGACATGAGCTCCGTGGGTA
Source organism: Desulfobaculum xiamenense (assembly GCF_011927665.1). Lineage (NCBI taxonomy): Bacteria > Pseudomonadati > Thermodesulfobacteriota > Desulfovibrionia > Desulfovibrionales > Desulfovibrionaceae > Desulfobaculum > Desulfobaculum xiamenense. The sequence continues at coordinate 10,208 of NZ_JAATJA010000004.1, read as the reverse complement.
CCGGCATCGGCTACCTGTTCACCTGCCTCGCCGCCCGCCGCGTTCTGCTCGGCAGCGAAGACGTGACCAACAAGGCCAACCGCCTGTTCTGCTGCATCGTCGGTGCGCTGACCGCCATCATGTGCATCGTTCTGCTGCTCATCCCCGGCTCCCCGGCCTACATCAGCGTGGCCTCCCGCTGGTGCCTCGTGGCCTGGGTCGTGATGGGCTTCTTCTTCTACTTCTCCAACAAGACCGTGTGGTCCAAGCTGCCCGAAGAAGAGCTGCGCGCCAGCATCCTCGGCCGCCGCGACATCCCGGTGTTCTTCAAGGGCAACGGCTCCAAGGGCCGCGCCACCGCCGAGAGCACCGCGCGCTAACGACTACGACCGTCCGGCTCACTCCATCCTCGCCGGATATCTCTTGAAGCCCCTGCCTGCCTCTGCGGGCAGGGGCCTTTTTTTGAAAGGTGGGCTGTAAACGCCATGAATCACGATTTCTCAATCAAGGGTGCCCTGCTCGTTCTCGGCGGGGCATTGTGTTTCAGCACCTCCGGCTTCGCACAGGCGCTGGTCGCCGGGGACGGCGCGTCCCCGCTACTCATCGGCGCGGTGCGCATGCTCATCGGCGGCCTTGCCCTCACGCTGTGGTGCGCATGGCGCGGCATACTCCCAAAACCCCACGACTGGCCCGTGAAGAACGTGGCGCTCTCCGCGCTGGGACTCCTGCTCTTCCAAATTTTCTTCTTCACCGGCGCACGCGCGGTCGGTGTGGCCGTAGGCACCGTGGTCAGCATCGGCTTCTCCCCCATCTGCGTCGCGGTGCTGGCGCTGGTGCTCCTCAAGGAGCGCCCCGTGGCTGCGTGGTATCCGGCCACCGCACTGGCCATCGCCGGGCTGGTGCTCCTCAACTGGACCGGCGCCGAGACCATGCAGCCCATGAAGATCGTGCCCTCACTGGCCGCCGGAGCGTCCTATTCGCTCTACATCATCTTCTGCAAGCCGCTGGCGAGGCACCACGCCCCCGAGACGATCATGATGGTCCTGCTGCTGATCTGCGGACTGTGCCTTCTGCCCCTGTTCCACTTCCACCCGACGGACTGGCTGTGGACCGTGAAAGGCTCGCTGGTGGCGCTGGACCTCGGCGTCGTCACCTCGGCGCTGGCCTTCTGTCTGATGCTGGCTGGCCTGAAGCGCACACCCGCGTCCACGGCCTCCACCCTCGGCCTCGCCGAGCCGTTGAGCGCCGCAGCGCTCGGTTTTCTGTGCCTGCACGAGCCGATGACGACCTATTCCCTCGTCGGGATGGCCTGCATCCTCGGCAGCGCACTGCTGCTCATCCTTGCCCCGCAGCTTCCGCTTCCGGCAGCGAAAGCGCAGGCGCAACGCTGATGGCACACCCCTCGCGGCCGTGCGGTTGTGCGTTACGCGCGCCGCACGGCCGCGGTCTTCCTTGGGCGTAGCGACCATGCGCCCAACTGCCCGATATACCACATATCCCCCACCTGTCGCAGAGACAGGACTTCCGCCGTGGAGGACGGAACCATGAGACTGACCATCAAGACGCGCATACTTCTCAGCTTCATCTCCGCAATCATTCTCGCCACAGTCTGCATCACCGGCGTCGTCGCGTGGAAGATGCACACCGACGCCGAGCAGTCCTACTGGGACAAGGCCAAGGTCCAGTTGGACATGGTGGACCGCTATCTGACCCTGTACTTCGAAATCAACCAGCACAACGCGGCATACCTCGCGAAGATGCCGGAGCTTGCGACCACGGAGCCGCTCTTCCCGAACTTCAAGGACACCACGTCCTCCTCGGCCTACGATCCCGCCACCTTCGGTGAGACCGCGCAGGAGATCATTCGCACGTGGCGGCGCATGCAGGACAACAACCCGTTCTACTGCGAAATTTTCACCGGCCATCCGGACGGCAGCTTCGGCACCAGCCTGACCGTGGACGTGCCCGCCCGGTTCACCACCGCGCAGCGCCCGTGGTACAAGGACGCCATGGCCGCGCGGACCGAAACGCTCATCGGCAACGCCTACAAGGCCAACTCCGGCGCAAGCGTGACCACCGTGTTGAGCAAGATCCGGACGCCCTCGGGCGAGCTGGCTGGCGTGCTGGGCATCGACACCAACCTCGACACCCTCGAAGAGCTCATCCGCAGCCTGAACTTCGGCAAGACCGGGCACTTCGTGCTCATCGAAGCCAGCGGCCGCGTGCTGTGCGATCCCAAGGATTCCGCCGCCAACTTCAAGATGGTCAACGAACTGCGCGAACCAGCATGGCGCACCATCTTCGCCTCCGACGAGCCGACCATGGTCATCGACATGAACGGTCAGGAGATGCTGGTCTCCAGCATCAAAAGCGCCACGGGCTTCCGCGTCTTCTCCCTCGCCTCGGCGGACGAGGTCCACGCCGTCATGCGCCACACCCTATGGACCATCGCCATGCTCGCCGCAGGCATCATCGTCGCGGTCAGCCTCTTCGCGCTGTGGCTCACCAGCACCATTTCCCGCCCCCTCGGCATGCTCGTGAGCGGAGCGGACCGGCTGGCACAGGGCGACTTCAACGGCATTCCCGACGGCACGCACTTCTACGGCGAGATTCTCGCCCTGCGCGACAGCCTCGCCGTCATGGCCCAGCAGCTCGGCGACCTGTTTAAGCAGTCCGCAATCAAGACCCGCGAAGCCGAAGAGGAAACCGCCAAGGCCATGAAGGCCATGCAAGAGGCCGAGGAGGCCAAGCACGCCGCCGAACGCGCCCGCCGCGAAGGCATGCTCACCGCCGCCGACCAGTTGGCGGACATCGTGGCCATCGTGGCCTCGGCGTCCGAGGAGCTGTCCGCGCAGATTGAGCAATCCTCGCGCGGAGCCAACGAACAGGTCGGCCGCGTGTCCGAGACCACCAAGTCCATGCGCGAAATGAACGAAACCGTTCTGTCCATCGCCCGCAACGCCGGAACCACCGCCGAAGTCTCCACCGACACCAAGCAGAAGGCGCTGGACGGCGAGACCGCCACCAAGCGCTGCATCGACGGCATCGGCGAAGTGCGCGACGTGACCGAACGCCTCAAGGGCGGCATCTCCGAACTCGCCAATCAGGCGCAGGCCATTGATGAAATCATGGGCGTCATCTCCGACATCGCGGACCAGACGAACCTCTTGGCGCTCAACGCCGCCATCGAGGCCGCCCGCGCAGGAGACGCCGGACGCGGATTCGCCGTGGTCGCCGACGAGGTGCGCAAGCTGGCCGAGAAGACCATGGCCTCCACAAGCGACGTGGAGAAAGTCATCCGCGCCATCCAGCACAGTTCCTCTGCCAGCGTCCGCCAGATGGACGAGGCTGCGGAAAAGGTCGGAAACGTGACCGCCATGGCCGCCCAGTGCGGCGAGGCCCTGCGCGAGATCGTGTCCATGGCCGACACCACGGCCGATCAGGTGCAGTCCATCGCAGCGGCAAGCGAGGAACAGTCCGCCGCGTCGGAGGAAATCTCAAACTCCATCACGCAGGTGAACACCATCGCCGACGAAACCTCGCAGGCCATGGGCGAAGCCTCCCGCGCCGTAGCCCAGTTGGCCGAACAGGCCCAGAAGATGGCCACCATGATCGAGGGCATGAAACAGGCCTAGCCCGGACCATCACCCACATACGCAAAACAAAAGAGGGCGTCGGACCGAACGGTCCGACGCCCTCGTGCGTGTGTTTTTCCACCCACGCCCCCTCCCCCCAATCTTGCCCGCCGCCCCCAGCCGTGATACCCGAGGGAATCATCGGTTCATCCCAACAGGCAGTCAGGCATGACAAGCATCAAAAGCGCCCTCTACATCGACTTCGACAACATATACACCCGCCTCGGCCAGTTGAAGCCCAGCCTCGCGGAAAACTTCGCCACCTCGCCGGACCTCTGGCTGGCGTGGCTGGAAAGCCAGCTCCCCGTCCCGGACGGCGAGGCCTCGCGCAGGCGCATTCTGGTCCGCAAGTGCTACCTCAACCCCAACGCGTACAACCGGTTTCGCCCGTTCTTCGTCAAGTCGGCCTTCAACGTGGTCGACTGTCCGCCGCTGACCACGCAAGGCAAGAACAGCGCCGACATCCACATGGTGCTCGACATCGTCGAGGCCCTCGAAGCAAATCCGGGCTATGACGAATTCATCATCTTCTCCGGCGACGCGGACTTCACCCCCGTGCTCATCAAGCTGCGCGAGAAGGACAAGATGACCAGCATCCTTTCCGTTGGCGCATCGTCCCCGGCCTACCGCGCAGCAGCCACGCAAGTCATAAGCGAACATGACTTCACCGAATCTGCCCTGTCCTACTGCGAATTCTCCAGAAACGGACAGGATGGCGAACTCAACGACGAGTCGCGACAGGATGTATCTCAATTCGTAATACAAATGGTTCGCAATTCCGCAACCCCCATCGTCATGGCCAATCTGGCCCACAACATCCGCAAGAAATACTCGGATGCCGTGTTCGAGGACTGGTGCGGCGGCGGCAAATTCATCGACTTCCTAAAACTCCTTGATCTCAACGGGCTAAAGCTGTCCGAGGTCGTACCGGGCTACGTGTACGATCCAGAAATCCACACCCCGCCCAAGGAGCGCACCGAGATCGACCTCGGCTTTGGCGAGGACCGCGAACTCCTCGAATTCGCGCGACTGGTGAGCAAGCTCACCGGCGCACCTCTTCTCGGGCGCGACACCTACCGCCAGCTCTACGAGATCATGAGCGACGAAATCCGGCGCAACGGCTACCAGCTCAGCTCCACCTCGCGAAACATCCGCGACACCTGCAAGGACAAGAAGCTCTCCGTCTCGCGCCAGCAGATCAACTTCGTCCTCATCGGGCTTGGCAAGGTGGGATGCCGACTCGGCTTCGGCGAATGCACCGCGCCCGCCGAGATCTCGCGCAAATTCTGCGAGAACATCTTCAACCTGTGCACCTCCTCGCAGATGAACATGGGCGAGAACGCCAACAAGCTCTTCAAGTGGCTCCTCATCGACGAGGCGCTCCACCAGCGTGAGCTTGCGACCCGCGAGCGCTAGAGACGACGCGCAAAACACCAGCCCACGAACGACTACGACCGGCACCAACGCAAAAGCGCCCCGCTCCTCATTGATGCGGGGCGCTTTTGCGTTGGCGGCACATACACGTTGTCTCAAATACAGACCAACGGCATGCACAGCGCCACCCCGCCGCACGCTGTGGATGCTCGCCACAAAAACACCACTACAGCACAAATTCAAATCTATTTACAAAAAAAATTCCATCACATAACGAAGCACAAAAGCGCACACCACATGCAACGCGGAGGCTACCCCAATGCGACAGATACCGACACGAAATGCATGCGCTGCCGCCACGATTCTTCTTTTTCTGACGCTTCCCCTCGCTCTGCACCACCACTCCGCCCACGCCGCGGACAACTACGACGATATCACCACCACCCTAATCGGAGACTGGGCCAACTACGGCGCGGTCACGACCTACGCCACAGACACCAGCGCCATGGCCTCCTACGGACTCACAACGAGCACCAATGCGGCTTCCGGAACGCTGACCACCTCCGGAAAAGCCGGCCATGGCATGTCCATCCACAACTATTCAGAGGGACAGAACCATGGCACCATCACAACATCGGGGGAGTTCGCCTCGGGAATCATGACGGGGATTTACTCCACCGTGTCCAATCACGGCACCATCTCCACCACCGGACAACGCGCCCACGGCATCAACGTCTATGGCGCCTGCACCGTCACCAATTCCGGACACATCACCACGACTGGCGAAAATGCCCACGGCGTCTTTCTCAATGGCCCGACAGACACCGTCCTCAACTCAGGGAGCATCGCGGCCTCGGGCAACGGCGCACACGCCATCCTCGCCTATTCCAGCACCGTGCACCTGCTTACGGGGACCCGCATTCTGGCAGGCGACGTGTGGGGCACCAGCAGCACACTCACCCTTGATGGTTTGGGAACTGTCGATTTCGACATCGGCGGGACGTGGAATGCGCTGACAAAGACCGGAGCGGGCACGTGGAGCTTTACCCGCGACATCAGCGCCACGCCGCAATCCCTGCGCCTTGAGGGCGGAACCCTCGCCATCGCGCGCGGGGTGGGGCTACGCGGCGACAGCTACACCCAAAACGCCGGGACCACACTCCTCGTCGCACCGGACGGAACAACCACGCCGCTCACGGTGACGAACGCGGCGAATCTGGACGGCGCCCTACTGGTGCAGGCCGTCTCCACAGCCATCGGCACCACCGCCACGGTGCTTCACGCGGGGTCGGGCGTGAGCGGCACCTTCGACTCCGTACGCAGTATGGATACGAACCCGAACTTCACCCTGCGCGTGGACTACGGGAGCAACGACGTCACCGTAACGCAGAACTACACCCCGCAATGGGATTCGTCCGCACTCGGCCTAGCATCCACCCTTACCACCGCACGCGGCTTCGCCACCATCGCCGCCACACGCGGGGCCATGATGCTGTCGCAGGCCCCAGCGCCCGAGCGCGAAATTCTCATCGCGGGACTCGGCTCCACGGATGGGCTCCTCCTCCCGCGCGACGACGACAGCCGCCTAGGCATGTACCTGCAACCTGTCTTCGCCTCGGGGTCGCGAGACGAAGGGGCGGGCGGAATAGGCTACGACTGGGACACGATGGGCTTCGAAATCGGGCTGGACTACCTGCTGACGCCGGAATTGCTCCTCGGCATCATGGGCGGATACGCGACCACGGACATCGACTTCACCGGCTCCGCCTTCGTGGCGAACGACACCGAGGAGCAGGAAACGTGCACCCTCGGCGTCTACGGCGCGTGGGGACCGGGCAACTGGCGCATCACCGACGTATTGAGCGTCGCGCGGGTGGAGCACGATTCCAGACGCAACGCCGGGCTGGGCCAAACCGCCGAGGGCGACTCCACAAGCTGGATACTGGGGAATCAGTTCCGGCTCGCCCATGTCTGGACTCCGCAAAAATGGGAGATAACGCCGCATGTGGGCCTCAATACGACTCACCTTTCGCGCGAGGGCTTCTCCGAAACCGGAGCGCTCAACGCCGTACGTTACGACGATTTCGACAAGACGTTTTGGGAGGGCGTGGTGGGCGCACAGATCCGCCATGCCTTCCACACCGATTCCGGCGCAGTCATCACGCCCTTCGTAGGGCTCGACTACGGCTTCGCACTCAACGACAACGACATCACCATGCGCCAATACCTGCCGACGGATTCGGCGCTGGTAACGACCGAAAACGACGACGAGCACATAAGCGTGGAGCTTGGGCTCTCACTGGCCAGAGGCCCCCTCGGCCTGACCGTGGCCTTCACCGAGGACCACGCCAGCAACAGCGAAACCCGCGCCGCGCGCGCGACATTGCGGGTGGAATTTTAGGGGACGGACGAGCGATGATGCCGCCCAAGCGCTCCTTCAACGAAGCACAGTCCAACGCCACACGTTGGGGCAACGCAAGCCCGAACGCTCAATGTGTTCTCGTCACGACAAAAAAGGGCTGCCGACACGCGTCGACAGCCCTTGGTCCTGAAATCTCACGTTCAGCTACAGAATATGATCCGTCGTCAGAAAATTCGAACTGCCTTGGCGCAGAATGCTGCCAATCAGATCCTTGTTGGCCTCGGTGCCCTTGGCCGCAACGACACTACGAATGGAGAAACAACGCAGGCCATCCCCTACGGAAAGCGTTCCCTCGGCCGAATCCTTGCGACCGGTGAAAGGGAAGGAATCCGGACCGCGCTGGCACTTGCTGTTGATGTTCACACGGCAGACCTGATTGACCATCGGGTCGATGAATCTGGCCACCTGTTCGGGATCGCTGCCGAAAATGCTCATCTGCTGGCCGTAGTTGGACTGCACCTGATACGCCAGCGGGGTGCGTTCATCATCAAAGGGGACGACAGGCACCACGGGCCCAAACTGTTCCTCCTGATAGACACGCATGGACGGCGTTACGCCATAGAGCAACGCGGGCTGGAAGAGCGTCCGCACGGAAAAACCGCCGCCGGCATTGACCACCCGAGCGCCCTTCGCCACGGCGTCGTCCACCAGCGCGCGCAGGTAGGCAATTTTACCCAAGCCCGGCATGGGCGTGATATTCACTCCGGGATCGAAGGGCATGCCCACGTTCAGCCCGGCGATGCCCTCGCACAGCCGAGCGAGCAGCTCTTCGGCTCGGCTGCGGTGCACGAAGATGATCTTGAGCGCGGTGCACCGCTGACCGCTAAACCCGAGGCTCCCCGACAAAATCTCGCGGGCGGTGACGTCCATGTCCGCGCTTTCCAGAACGAACGCGGGGTTCTTGGCGTCAAGGCCAAGCACGCAGCGCAACCGATGCGGATGAGGATGCAGCCGCCGAAGCGCGTCGGCCGCGCTGGACGAGCCGATGAACGCCAGAACACTTACCTTCCCGGATTCGAGGATTGGCCTGACCACGCGCCGGTCGCCGAAAAGCACGTTGACTACGCCACGAGGAAAACACTCACACAGGAGCTCCATGACCGGAGCAAGCAGGAGTTTGCCCATGCGCGGGGTCTTCACGATGGCTGTGTTGCCCATGAGCAGGGCGGGAATCAGCGTGGCGAGCGTCTCGTTTAACGGGAAATTGTATGGCCCCATGCACAGGACCGGCCCGAGCGGCGCACGACGGATCTGCGCATAGATGCCGCCCTCGATGGCAATGCGCGAACTGTCCCGATCCAAATCCTTGAGCGCGCGAATGGTATCGTGAATATAGTCGAGCGTGCGGTCGAACTCGACCTCGGACTCGCTACGCGGCTTGCAGATTTCAAGCGTCATCAGATGGACGACCTCGTCCCGCACCCCGGCCAGCCGATCAACGAACGTCTCGACATGGCGGATACGGTCGGCAACAGCCATGGTCGGCCAGAGCCCCATCCCGTTGTCATACGCACGAACGGCAGCCTCAAGGGCCAACGTCCCCACCGACTCGTCCACCACCGGGCAACGACCGATGAGCAGCGGAGAGAACACCTCGCCATCACGCGTCTCGATGGGGGAGTAAATGTCCTGCATTTTCCCTTTCCATTCCAACAGTTCGCCGCCGATCAGGGAGTAGGGATACACCTTGGGTATGAAACGTCGGTATTCTTCCGGAATGTCATGGGTGGCGGGAAAGGCGGAAAGTAAGGTTCGTTCCATATTCATAATGTCTCCCGACCTGAAATCAGGCTATATGCGTGCACAATCGACCACTTGGGTAGGTTTTTCACCGCATGATGTCAATGAATTGGGGGAAGAGCTGGAGTGAAGTAGCCCCTTTTTGACCGGACACCCCAGCCAACCTAGGAGGTAGTGCTGGAGGTCTTGCCAGAGATAGTGCTAACGAATACCCCAAGACCAAGGTGTACAGGCAATCCTGCGTCGGCGTGGTCCTGCTACGAAGTTCTGGACACGAAGTTAAGCCACTATCCTGACGAGCAAACAGAGGATGTGGATGAGCCGGAATCGCAGGACATACGATGCACAGTTCAAGCGGAATGCCGTTCGGATGGTCGAGGAATCGGGACGGGCAGCGTCCGGGGTGCGCAGAGCCCCGGGATTGGGGAGAATATCTTCTACCGCTGGCAACGTAGATGGCTCAAAACGCAAAAGCGCCCCGGATTCGTAAGAATCCGGGGCGCTCTGGTTTCGCCTTCAGGCGAATATGTGAACCCGGCGGCGGGCTACTTTCCCACGGACAACTCCGCAGTATCATCGCCGATGAGGTGCTTGACTTCCGTGTTCGGAATGGGAACGGGTATGACCACCTCTCCATGGCCGCCGGGAAATTCGGGCCGTATGCGGAACGACCGACCGGGCTTTCGCCGAATTGAACCGCAGTAGCGGTTCACATGCCTCACGCGGGGCGACCGATGTTGCGGCCGACATCCCGAATCCGGGGCAACGGCGTTGTGCGCCGCACAGGCCGTTTTAAGGCCTTCAGAAGCCAAAGACGCAGGACAGACTGCTTAAAGCCGTCAAACCGCGTCTTGCGGCCGTTTTGCCAACCATCCGTCACGGTGGCAATTCGACCCGGCTTCACTGCCCGCCTCAGCACCGCACAACCGCCGATATGGCTAGAGTGGCAGCACCGACATGGCGAGGCGAAAAAAAAGTCCTGGCGACGGGCTACTTTCCCACAGACAACTCTGCAGTATCATCGCCGATGAGGTGCTTAACTTCCGTGTTCGGAATGG